>WQXD01000013.1 GCA_009785015.1 Oscillospiraceae bacterium
AGCGGCGGTTTTACGGTAACCCCGCCGAAAGAGGGGGATCCCGGACCGGTGCGAGCCGTGAATGGGTATCACTTCGCCTATGCGGACAACACGCCGTTTTATCCCATGGGCACGACGTGCTACGCCTGGACGCATCAGCCGCCGAGGCTTCAGGAGCAGACGCTTGAAGAGCTGAAAAAGGGATATTTCAACAAGATCCGTTTTTGCGTGTTCCCCAAGCATTATGTGTATAACTTAAAAGAGCCGCAGACTTATCCCTATGAAGGAACTGCTATGGACAGCTCTAAGCTCACACCGGAAAATTTCAATGATTACAACGACAACCACGGGGAAAACAATTGGGATTTCATGCGGTTCAACCCCGAGCACTTCCGCCGTTTCGAAAATCGCATCGCGGACCTGGCAGAACTCGGAATCGAGGCGGATATCATCGTCATGCACCCTTACGACCGCTGGGGGTTTTCGAACATGGGCGAAAAAAACGACGACCTGTACTGGAAGTATATCGTCGCCCGGTTCGCCGCTTTTTCGAATGTATGGTGGAGTTTTGCCAATGAATTTGATTTGATGCCGCACAAAACAATCGCCGACTGGGAACGCTACGCGGAAATCCTTTGTGAAAGCGACCCGTATAACCATTTGCGCTCGATCCACAACGGGGCCGTATTATACGACCACACCAAGCCGTGGGTCACACATTGCAGCCTCCAGAGGCATGACGTCGAAAGGATAACCGAATGGCGCGACCAATACAAAAAGCCGGCGGTGATCGACGAAATGGGTTATGAGGGAAATATTCCCCACGGCTGGGGCAATCTCACGGCTGTCGAACTTGTGCGGCGTTTCTGGGAAGTCGCGGTCCGCGGCGGCTACAACGGACACGGCGAGACTTATTTACACCCCGACGATATACTCTGGTGGAGCCACGGCGGCAAACTGCACGGCGAAAGCCCGGAAAGAATCAGGTTTTTGTTGGATATCCTAAAACAAACTCCGGGTCACGGACTAAAACAATACCGCCCCGAAGACGAAAGCTTCACGCGGATATTTTCCGGCGGGGGCACGGTCGCCATCCCAGAACAACCGATGCCGGAGGGCAGTTATTATCTGGTATATTTCGGAAACGAGCGCCCGGATTTTTTCGAATGCAATCTTGACGACTCGGCAGACTGCGAAGTCGAGGTAATAGACACATGGGATATGACGATAACAAACGCCGGCGTAATGCGCGACAAAATACGCGTGGAGCTGCCGGGAAAAGAGTATATGGCAGTACGGATCCGCAAAGCATAAAATATAATATAAAGCGGGTTAAACGGTATATAATGAGTGATTATCTGTAGCGCAGTAATAATTATAGACGAGGGGGAAACCAATGTGGGAAAGAGGATATATAAAATAGAAAACCCGGTTTATTTAAAAAAAGATGAAATAGATAAAAAATACTGGGATAAACAAGTATTAATGACAAATATAAAAATGGTCCCGGATTTTAGCAGCATGGATGGCGGTATTGTTAGATATTATGCGATAGACGCAAAAGACGAGTTATATAAAAAACTGGCAGATTTAAGAAAAAAAGAAGGCGTTGACGCCATTGACTGTTGCGGTATTGAATATATAGGGCCTATATACTTGAATTTGTGGGCTGCAGGTGGTGGCAATTTTTGATAACAATAAAAGCTTCGTATAACTATATTCTGAGAATTAATACCCTTATTGAAACAAAAACGTCGCCTACACCGCAATGGCTTGAAATGGTTTACGATACGGGAGCAGGGACAACGACAATTTCAAGACAAATTGCTTTAGACGCAGGTTATAAAATACAACATATTATTTTCGGTGATGATAATGAATAACACTCAAACGAAATCAAAACAACGAATAGCAGACCACGGCGAAGTGTTCACGGCGGAGCGCGAAGTCAACGCCATGCTCGACCTCGTAAAACAGGAAACCGAGCGTATTGACAGCCGCTTTCTTGAACCCGCTTGCGGTGATGGAAACTTTCTCGCGGAAATACTACGCCGGAAACTCACTATTGTAAAATCACGTTACGGCAAGCACGCCGCCGATTATGAGCGATACGCCGTCACAGCGGTTACGAGCATATACGGAGTTGAATTATTATCCGATAATGTAGACGAGTGCCGAAAGCGTATGTTTGTAATTTTCGATAAAGCGTATACGGCGGTTTGCAAGAAAGAAGCGAACGATGAAACCCGCGAATCGGTACGCCATATCTTGCGGCACAACATACTCTGCGGCGATGCGCTGACGATGAAGAAAACCGACGGCGAACCGATTATTTTCGCCGAATGGTCGGCGGTGAACGGCTCATTACTAAAACGGCGGGATTATCGGTTGGACGAATTATTGGACGGACACAACGAGCAAATGACTTTGGACATGACCGGGTGGGAGTACGACCGAGAGGTAGACGCATATATTCCGCTTCCGATTAAGGAGTTCCCGCCGATCCATTACAGGAGGGTAACAGAGCATGAATGATTTTTACGCGAATACATACAACCCCGATGTGCTGTCATGCCTCGCTAACCTATCAAATGACGAGGTGTTCACGCCGCCGGACATCGTGAATAAAATGCTTGATATGCTCCCGCAGGAGCTGTTCATCGATAAGAACGCGACGTTCCTTGACCCCGCTTGTAAATCCGGCGTGTTCCTGCGCGAGATAGCCAAGCGGTTGCTTGTCGGGCTTGAACGGGAAATACCCGATTTACAGGAACGCATTAACCATATATTCCGTAAACAGCTTTACGGGATTGCGATTACCGAAATGACCTCGCTGTTGTCGCGTCGGAGCGTGTACTGTTCCAAGTTCCCGAACGGCAAGTTTTCAATCGTCAAGTTCGACGACGCCGAGGGCAATATCCGATTCAAAAAAATTAAGCACGTTTGGCGCGGTGAAAGGTGTGCTTTCTGCGGAGCGTCCAAACTACAATCTGAACATAATCGTGACGATACAATGGAATCATATGCTTATGAGTTCATTCACACTACAAAACCAGAGGAGATATTTGGCATGAAGTTCGATGTTATTATAAGCAATCCACCATACCAATTAAGCGATGGCGGTCATGGCATAAGCGCAATGCCAATATATGATAAATTTATTACACAAGCGAAAAAGCTAAATCCGCGATATATTTCTATGATAACTCCTGCTCGTTGGTATGCTGGCGGGAAAGGTCTTGATAGTTTTAGAGAAGCTATGTTGAAAGATAATAGAATAAGGGTTATACATGACTACCCACAAGCCTTTGATTGTTTCCCCGGTGTGCAAATCAAAGGTGGGGTTTGCTATTTTCTTTGGGAAAGAAACAATCGTGGCGACTGTACCGTGGTTACTCATAAAGGCGATGAAATAAGTCCGCCTGTAACACGTTCATTGTTAGAATCTGGGTGTGATACGTTTATTCGTTATAACGAAGCAATAAGCATTTTACATAAAGTTAAAAAATTCAATGAACCATCAATGGAAGCGTTAGTTAGTTCAAGACAACCATTTGGGCTACCTACAACATTTCATGGGCATAAAACAAAAAAAGATGGCGATATACTAATTTACGAAAACGAGGGTATATCATACACATCACGTTCGTCAATTACAAAAAATGCTGATGTAGTGGATAAATACAAAGTTATTATACCAAGGTCTGGGAGTGGCAGCGATGCGTTTCCTCACCCGATATTAGGAAAGCCATTTGTGGGTGCGCCGCTAACAGCAAGTAGTGAAACTTATGTGTTCATAGGACCTTTCTTTGACGAAAAGGAATGTGAAAACGTAATATCATACGTTTCCACACGTTTTATGCGTTTTTTGGCCATGCTGAAAAAAGTTACTCAAAGCACTACGCGGAGCATATATACGCTTGTACCGGTACAAGACTTTTCTGAATCATGGACTGACGAAAAATTATACACCAAATATGGCATTACCGAAGATGAAATCGCTTTCATCGAAAGCATGATACGCCCGATGGAGTTGAACGGCGGGGGTGGCGATATTGATGTGGAGGACGATGATGAATAATTTACAACCGACATACAGGCGACAACGCTTCCTTTTAGACTTTATACGCCAGCTTGAAAACGGCGTGACGAATACCGAATTACAAAAACTTGTGTTCATGCACACCATGAAAAACAAAACCGATTTATACGAGTTTATCCCGTATAAATTCGGCGCATATTCGTTTCAGCTTGCGGAGGATTTAGATATTCTTAATAAAGATGAATATTTGGTTCTCGGAGAAACGCGAGTTAAGGCGGCGGGTGAATATTCACAGACGAATTTGTTTAATATTGAAACCGAGCGTGGAAATGACCTTATCCGTAAAGCATACCGTGAATATCCGTACTACACGATAAACAGCGAAACGATAAACAATCTTTTTTACGGCACAGAAGCGGAGCAGTTTAATAGCGTGAAACAAAAATACATTCAATCCGAACAATCCCTGTTCACAATAGGTTACGAAGGAAAAAGTATCGAAGCGTTTATAAATTCGCTAATCGTAAACGGCGTAAACTTATTATGCGATGTGCGTAAAAACCCGTTAAGCCGAAAATTCGGCTTTTCAAAAGGCAAACTCGAACACATAACGGACACCGTCGGAATTAAATATGTCCATATCCCCGACCTCGGAATTGAATCCGACAAACGGAATTCGCTTGAAACAGCCGAAGATTATCATACGCTTTTTAATGAATATGCGGAAACGCTTCCGACTCTTGAACGGTATCTTGAACAGATATATTCGTTGTTGAAATCCAACAACCGAATTGCTTTGATGTGTTATGAAAAAGACGCCGTGATGTGCCATCGGCACGTTATCAGGGATTACATTACAAACGCGCATGAGGTAAGGAGCGAGGATTTATGATGGCTGACAAGAAAAGGGTCTACATTGTTGTCAAAACCTATCCGACCATTTCAAAAGAATATTCAGAGCTTGTTTGTACAGCGGGTGTTCTTGAAGATGGCTCGTGGATACGGCTGTATCCCGTTCCGTTCAGGAAACTCGCTGACTACCAAAAGTATCCGAAATATTCATGGATTGAAGTCGAAGTGACCCGTAACACATCGGATTTTCGACCCGAATCGTATCGTCCGACATTGACTACTATATCCGTAGACGATAAACCTAAAAAAGCCGATTGGAATGAGCGACGTAGGATCGTGTTCAACAACAAGACGATATATACGAACCTGCAAGAATTGATTGACAAAGCAAAAGCGGACGGTACTTCTCTTGCTGTGTTCAAACCCACAAAAATTCATGATTTGGTCATCGAAGAAATTGACCGTAATTGGGATGCGGAAAAATTGGCGATATTAAAAGGTTTGTCGCAACAACTTAATTTTTTCCAGTCGGCAGAAGAAATTGAAGCAGAATATAAAGTGGTTCCGAAAGTTCCTTACAAATTTTCATACAAGTTTGAAGACGATTGTGGCAAACAATCCACGCTGATGATTGAGGATTGGGAAATCGGAATGCTGTATTTTAATTGTTTGAAGGATGCCGACGGTAATGAAAATGTGGCACTGGAAAAAGTACGGCAAAAATATTTGGATGATTTTATAAAAAAGGATTTGCATTTTTTCCTCGGCACGACAAAGCAATTCCACAATGTCGCACCCAATCCATTTATTATCATCGGCGTATTTTATCCGCCTATGCCGACGCAAGAACAGCAAATGAATTTATTGGATATGATATAAGCCGGAAATATGGAGGATAATTAATGATGGATAAGGAGTTCTTCCCGCTTCGACCTGAAACGCAACCGATGATATACGCCTACGAGGACAGCAACCTCGAATACAAGGGGTTGTTGAAAATCGGCTATACCACAATCGGCGTTGAGCAACGCGTCGCACAGCAATACCCCACGAAGCGCCCGGACGGGAAAGTTCCTTACCGTATCGTTTTCGCGGAATCCGCTATGTATGACGACGGCGGCAATTTCAACGACCATGACATTCACCGCGCTCTTGTAAAACGTGGCTTCCCGAAACTGGATAGCGAATGGTTCCGCTGTACGTTTAGCGAATTGAAAGCCGCATATATCGCGGTCAGCAAGCGCGAGGAAAACATCGAGAACCGCACCCGCGCGTTCGTCATGCGCCCGGAGCAGGAGGAAGCGGTCAGCAAGACGATTGAATACTTCAAGTCAGCCGCCAAAGAACGCGGAAATCGTTCGGCTAAATTTCTGTGGAACGCTAAAATGCGTTTCGGCAAAACCTTTGCGTCCTATCAGCTTGCGAAGCACATGGGATTATCGAAAATATTGATTTTAACCTTTAAGCCCGCCGTCCAAAGCGCGTGGGAGGAGGATTTGCTCACCCATATCGATTTTGAAGGTTGGCAATTCATCAGCCGCTCGTCAGGATTGACATGGGACGCCGTTGATAAATCGAAACCCGTCGTTTGCTTCGGCTCATTTCAAGACTACCTCGGCACGAACGAAACGGGCGGCATAAAGTCAAGGAACGAATGGGTACACACCACGAATTGGGATTTGGTTATCTTCGATGAGTACCATTTCGGCGCGTGGCGTGAGAACGCCAAAAAGTTATTTGAATCCGGGGACGAGGACGATTACGAAGCTCTTGACCTTGAAAAATACGCGAAAGACGAGGAAGGCAACGCCATCAATGAAACGTGGCTGCCTATCACAACGCCGCGCTATTTATATTTATCGGGTACGCCGTTCCGGGCGATAAACTCCGGCGAGTTTATCGAGGATCAGATTTACAACTGGACGTACTCGGACGAGCAAAGGGCAAAAGATAACTGGACGGAGCCGCCCGACAATCCCTACGCCGCATTGCCGCGCATAGTGATGATGACATATAAAATCCCGGACAGCATACGGCAGATTGCCATGCAGGGCGAATTTGACGAGTTCGACCTCAACGTGTTCTTTTCCGCGGAGGGCAGGAACGATGCCGCAAAATTCAAGTATGAGGATTACGTCCAAAAATGGCTCGACTTAATACGCGGCGCATACCTCGGCACGTCAACCGACGATTTGAAGCTCGGCGCGAGGAAGCCGGAAATGCCGTACTCGAACAGCCGCCTGCTTTCTATCCTTTCGCACACGATATGGTTTTTACCTAACGTGGCTTCATGTTTCGCAATGCGAAACCTATTGAAAGAACGGCACAACAATTTCTTCAATGATTATGAAATAAACGTCTGCGCCGGAAGCGACGCGGGTATTGGCGTTGACGCGCTTGCGCCAGTCCAGAAGTCAATGCGCGATCCATTGACATCAAAGACAATAACGCTGACGTGCGGCAAGCTGACAACGGGCGTAACTGTCAAGCCGTGGACGGGTATATTCATGCTCCGCAACCTTTCAAGTCCCGAAACGTACTTCCAAGCCGCTTTCCGGGTACAAAGTCCGTGGGAAGTGGATATAGGCGCGGGCAAACGCGAGATAATGAAGCGCGAGTGTTACATATTCGATTTTGCCCTCGACCGCGCGCTCAAACAAATATCCGAATATAGTTGCAGGCTTGATGTAAACGAGGGCAACCCGGAAAAGAAAGTCGCGGAGTTTATCAATTTCCTGCCCGTTATCGCGTATGACGGCAGTACCATGAAGCAAATAAACGCAAGCGATGTATTGGATATTGCTATGGCAGGAACGTCCGCGACGCTCCTTGCCAAGCGGTGGGAAAGCGCGTTGCTCGTTAATGTCGATAATGAAACCCTTGCCCGCCTCATGGCGAACGAGGACGCTATGCGTGCGCTTATGAATATTGAGGGCTTCCGCAGTTTGAACAGCGACATTGAAACGATAATAAATTTGTCCGATAAAGTGAAGAAAGCGAAAACGACAGGCGAAAAACCGACCCCGAAAGAAAAGAAAGAGCTTACCGAGGAAGAAAAAGAGTATAAATCCAAACGGAAGATGATACAGGAGAAGTTAATCAAGTTCGCTACCCGTGTTCCCGTTTTTATGTATTTGACGGATTTCCGCGAATACAGCTTGAAAGACGTTATTACACAGCTTGAACCCGGTTTATTCAAGCGGGTTACGGGTTTGGACGTTAAAGACTTCGAGCTTCTTGTTTCGCTCGGCGTGTTCAACGGCGGCTTGATGAATGACGCGGTTTACAAATTCAAGCGGTATGAGGATTCAAGCCTATCCTATACCGGCATAGATAAACACGAGGGCGAAGCCGTCGGCGGATATGATACCGTTCTTACTCGCGAGGAATACGACCGCCTTTTCGGTTCGCAGCAAATATCCATATCCGAAGTTAGACAGGCATTTGACGATATACCGGAAATAGAAATAGCCGACAACGATATTTCCGACGATGATGATGTAGATGATGTAGAGGATATTCCGATTGAAAAGGAAAAGCCAGCACCTAAAACACGGAATGAACCCGTGATTACGAAAGCTGCGCCGTCGGTGCAGATTGCGCAACCTAAACCGCTCCCAAGCGTAAGCACGCCTCCACTGCCGCCGAAACCAAAAATGGATTTATCCGGCGTAAAGGTCGGCGCTCATTTGAAACACAAGACATTTGGCGACGGAATCGTGCGAATGTTTGAAAGTGGGTTAGTTGTCGTATCATTTGGAACGGCCGAAAAGAAGTTCCAATTCCCGCAAGCGTTTGAAGGCGGTTTTTTACAAATATACGATGAAACATAAGACATTATCGAATTCGGGTCAAAATGTACCTGATTTTTCCTGCGAAACACGGTCGCCATCCCCGAAAACCGATGTCGGAGTAATGCGCAACAAAATGCGTGTGGAGCTGCCCGGAAAAGAGTATATGACAGTACGCGTTTTTTCAGCTTACAAATTTACCAATTGACCGATTCGTAGTAGTTACCGCGAAATTTTTTCTGTCGCTATAGTAATCATATTGAAAAATTCTTTGACTTCATCGACAGTCATTCCATTTTCTAACGGCATTATGACGCCATTGTCCCCTAATGTTTTTTGAATTTGGTCTATATGCGAATTAAAATGGTCAATCGGAATATAAGACTTAGTGTTGATGGCTTCTCCATCAAAATTTATCTTTCCGTCAATGAACATAAAAAATTCGGCATTGCCTTCATCGTCCAATACAGGGGCATAGTGCAGAGTATAGGAATTGGAATCAACGTCATACATATTCGTCCATAGAACTGAAATCATAATCATATCGCCGGTTTTTATTCGATTTATAGATTGTATCGGAATATATATCGATGTTACGGTATCAAACGGCGGGGGATTATTTATACCTGTGCCGTCCCCCCCGTCGCTGTCAGGGTAAAGACTATGTCCGGAACCATATATAAATAAAACGGAGCAATTGATTTTTACGCTGTCGAGCCATTCGGGGTGACGTCTGTGCCAAAGATAAATTATTTCATCGGTAATCTCATTTATTTTTATAATTGCATACGGAGTACTTGTGTATGCAGACCATTCCGGAGGTTCTGTAAACGCAACGTAATAATTAATTGGTTCTGTCGGAGTATCATCTTTAATCGGGTCGTTACAACCACCATAAATAAATATTGCGCATGAACATATTAAAAATAATAATGCCTTGAAATATTTTTTCATATAGTAAAGGCCTTTCACCTCAGCGCTTCTTTCAACACGCTTAAATTATTTTCCATGATGGAAAGATAAGTCGTTTCGTTTTTTATATCCTCGGAAGTCACCGACTGCATGGCGTCCAGCACGAGGATCTGCCGGTTTCTGTCCGCTGTATTGTTGATTATGGTTTTGGCGATCGACTGGTCGGCGCTTTCGGTCACCATAACGGCGCGCAGATTTAATTCGTCCATTTTGTTTGCTAAAAATATAATCGTGTCAAAGCTGGCTTCGGTTTCGGCCGAACAACCGGGAAAAGCGGCGTAATAATCCAAATTGTAATCTTCGGTGAGATACCGGAAAGGAAACCTGTCCCCGAATAAAAGCGTTTTGAGCGGAGCGGCGTCCGCCGCCGCTTTGTATTGTATATCCAAAACCGAAAGTTTTTCATCATACGCGGACAAGTTGTTTTTGTATTTGTCCGCATTTTCACTATCCAAAAAACAAAGCGCGCTTTCGATGGCCGCGCAGAACTTCCGGGCGTTTTTCAAAGAAAGCCATACATGCTCGTCATACGCGGTTTCATCGTCATCATCTCCGTCGTCTTCCATTCCCTCAATGAGTTCTTCCTCTTTTGCCGATGTACCGAGTATATCAAGCAGGTTTATCACGGTCATATTTTTGTTTTTCGCCTGGCCGAGGACGTCCTCTATCCATTGATCGGATTCTCCGCCCACATAAATAAACAGGTCGCAGTTGGAAATTTTTAAAATGTCCTCGACTGAGGGCTGATAATTGTGCAAGTCGATCCTGTTGTTTGCCAACAAAGTCAGACTTATATCGTTTATTCTGTCTCCGAGAATTTGCCGCACCCAATCGTATTGGGGAAAAATCGTGCATATAATATCGATTTTGCCGTTTTGCGGAGTATCGGCCTGTTTGCAGCCGGATATCGCCGCCGATAACAAAACAACAAGTATAATCGCAGTCAACCGTTTCATAAATTTGCCGCAGCCTCCATTCGCGTTTTCTTTCCCTCTATAATAACAATACCATATACGAAGCGGTATTTGGTATTCATATTGTAACTTTTTTACAAAAAAAACGGACACATCAAAAAATGTCCGTTTTTTTGGGGTTATAATATTTTCACGCCCGGATTTTCGCGTAGCGCTCATCATTTAACGTATCCAGCATAACCGCCGTCGGCGAAAGGGTGCCGGATTTGATCATGGAAAACACGCGGGGGCTCGCGCCGGAAACCAGCGCTACGCCTTGCTCGTTTTGCGTGACCGGCTGCTGCTCGCTGCGGCTCTGGACATTCCAGAATACCACCGAGGGCAGCTTGTACCCGTGTAAACCAAACGCCGCTTTTGCGTACTCGAAATTGGTGACGCCGGCGTTAGAAGCGCAGTAGTCAAATTCCATGTCGGAAATGATATACAGCACCGAGGGCAGTTCACTCTGGGGGAGCTTGTTTTTTACGGCGGCGGAGAGGATCAAATCAAATACGGCTTTGACGTCGGTGTTGGCCACTTCGTTGAAACTCATGCAATATCTGATTTTTTCAAAAATGTCCGTACCCTTGATTTCCACAAGGCGGGGTCTGCCTGAAAATGTGATAAAGTGGTTGGCAAAGGCGCCCTTGCTGCGCTCTGCGAAATACACGCCCAAACCGAGCGCCACCTCGGCGGGTTTCGGGCTGCCGCCGCCGTACATGGAAGCCGAACCGTCGATCACCGCGAGGGCATTTTCACCGCGGGTAAAATCTTCCAGTGCCCCCCATGTGACTTCCGCGCTCCGGCGCTCGTCGCCGCTCATAGTATAACCGGCGATGATGGGGCGGATTATGTCGTGGGGATATATCGCGCCGGTGTGCAGTTTGGCTTCGCCTTTTGTCACGCGGCTCAAAAAATCCCTGTAACGCTCGCCGTCGTTGCGCCAGAAAGCCTTGCGGTATTTTACCATCGCTTTCGAAGGCTGCTTTGCGTAATCAAAGCTGTAATCCTTTTCGCGCAGATTGTTTTCGATGATGGCAATCCGGGCGCGCAGCTTTGTCAGAGTGCGGCGGTACTCGGCTTCATTCATGCCAAACGCCCTGGCGATCAGCTTTCCGTGGCGCATGGTTTCGGCATTATGGGCGTTGACCGAAGGCAGCCATTTGCCAAGCAGTGAAACCGCGCCGCCGTTTTCAAGCGCTTTCACATCCGCTTCAAGCTGCGCTTTGAAATATGCGGCTGCATTTTGGCTCAGGGGCGAATCCAATAAAACAAGCAGATCGTCCCAGCGTCCGAACTCCGCCACCGCCCACAGGTTCTTTTGCACGGATGCGGGCATATAGCCGGCCATATGGCGCAAAATGGCGCGAAACACTTTGCGCTCGCCCAGCCCGCCCCGGATATCGCGGGCAAAGAACAGCGTTTTGACGGCCAATTCGGAATTTTCCGCCCAGGCGCGCTCAAAGCGGGCGATAATTTCCGCCTCCGTTTCGCTGCGCAGCGCGCCGATAGTCGCAAACAGGTCGAGGCAGCTTGACCCCGTGGTGATATTGGTAACCGCGCCGTTTTCGGTGTATGTGCGGTTGGCCTGCGCTTTTAAAAATTGCAGCATGATTTTCATTCCTTTCTTTAAAAAATTTTACAAGGCGCCGGAACATAATACATTTTGAAAAGAGTTGTATGTGTGTTGTTTTGCTGTAGGCGCCTTTTTTTTCAAAGCGCATTTTTTTAATCCAAATTAAATTAAAGGTGGATTGCTGTGCGCGCTTTACGGTTATAATTATATCATGGGCCATAAATAAAAATCATGGAAAAAAAGTTGCGAGGTCATTCATTTTTTAAAAAATTTTTTTGTTTGATTATCCGCTCCTTTATCAGGGCTATGAAGCTCTCCGGCGAAATCACGCGGATCATCTGCCCGAAAGACAAAATGCGGATTACCATTTCGGTTTCGTCCTGAAAATCATACCAAAGGGTGACATGGTAGTTTGCTCCGTTTAACCGGCGGGTTTCCTTGCGGCAGTCGGAAAAATGCAGCATCACCCGCTCCAGCGCGTTGCGCTCGTCGGTGAGTTCGAAAGCGAGGGAAGCCTCCCGCCGACGGGGTGCGCGCGAAAAGTCCGGATTGTCCGGGTCAGCCGGATCATCATCGTTTGACATTTCACACGATGTTATGCGCCCGAGATTTATCGTCGTTCCGGCGCGCCCCCCGCCGGTCAGCAGCCGGAATTTGTCGTCTTTTGCCGAATACTCCAATTTCCACGGACTATATATACCGGAAATCGGCCGCCCGAGGCGGTTTAAATAGCATATTTTCAATTTGCGGCGCTCGCGCAGCGCCTGCAGTATAGTGTGAAAGTTTTCGATGTAGCCCGCGTCGCCGAAGGGGTCCCCGTCGTTATAGCGGTCAAAATACACGAAGTCGTCAATTTCAAACAGAGGCTCGACGTTCTCGAGACCGGATATATCGGGCGAAAACAGGGCAATGCGCACATCGGCAAAAAGGGCTTTCAGCCAGCGCTTCTGCAGCAGCGTCAGCGGCATTTGCGGCGGTTTTTTGATCGGCGTCTTCCCGGCGCTGTTGAACAGGAGCCATTCTTCGTTTTTCAGCGCGGGAATGATGGTGAGGACGCTTTCGGCGAACGCCTTTTCGTTTATTATTTCTTTCATTCGTTTTTCGGTTATACCGCCTCCCGCCGCTTCCCGCAAAATGGCGGACACGGCGTCAAAGTAGGCGCTGTACACCTCGCTAAACATCGCCGTCGTCACCTCCGTACAGCGCGGCCAGCTCCGCAAAATCGGAATAAAAGCGTTCTTCCACGGCTTTATTGGTACAGCGAAGCGATACGATCCGCCCTGTAAAAGTGCGCAGCCACGGCAGCATTTCCTGCGCGTTATACACGTCGGCTTCGAACTGCCAGAGCGTATCGGAGAGTTTTTGCACCCGGCCGCAGCGTTTCTCCCGCTCCAGCCGCCCGGCGATATGCCGCTCGTTTGTTTCCACTTTCAGGATCATCTCGATATGTTCCGGACAGTTTTCCTCCCCGGATGCCACTCCCCACAGATGTTTGCGGTAAGCGGCGAACATTTTTGCATATGCGTCATATTCCAAAATTACATCCAGCTGCTTTATTTTTTTTATTGCGTCCAGACGAAAAAACATAATGCGTTTTGTGACGGTATCACAGCCGGCGGCATACTGCCGCCCGGTCTGCGTGCTGATGAAAATTTTGAGCGGCAGCACGGTGCGGCGCTTATTCGGGTATGTTTCGATCTCCACCTGCCGGCGCCCGTTTACGGCAGTCAGCAAATCCAGCATGATTCCGCAGTCCGGCGCAAAAAGCAGATAATTGTGCTTGAACGAAATATATTCCGGATTTTCGTCGAATTTACTCTGCAAAAATGAGCCGATAACGCCCACCGGGTTCTCCCCGGCGAAAAAACCGATCGCTTCGCGCCATGATTTCAGATCGATACCGTCGGCAGAGAGTCTGTACACAAGCTGTTTTCCCTGCTTTTCGGCGGCGATCAGCCCGATGCCGACATACTCCTTCAGTTTTTTTCGCAGAGTGGATTCGTCGATGGGGTCGCCGTTTTCAAACAGCGACAGATAATCTTGGTCGATGATACCGATGATATCGGTCAGCGATTTCGGTTTGTCGGCTGACAGGATATCCAACAGCCAAAAGTGCAGCGTTATATCGTTTCTGGTAAAACCCGCGGCCCGCCACGCCTGATACAGCGGATTCTGCAAGACGCGCCGGCTGTCCACGAAAATAAAAACATTTTTGCCGCCGGCGTCCTGTCTAAACGACATATATTCGCCCAGCCAGCTTTCGATCCGGCGGCGCTCGTTGTCATAGCTGCGGGCGGATTTGGTGCCGACTTCATCCCGGTTTTTGAATCCGTAGACAAAAAACTCCCGCATGTATTCGCGAATACGGGAAATATTCTTGATGAGCTCGCTGTATGCCATGCTCTCTCACCTCGGCTCATGTACATTTTGTAAAAAAGTATAGCACAAATACGCAAAATTGTCAATCGAAATATAGGCGACGCGTATTGACAATAAAAAAATATGATAGTATAATTATAATATAAAATATTTTTTTGGAGATGGTTATTATGAACTGCAGACTTTCCAAACCCGCTGTACGCGATGTCAAATTGGCGGGGCCGTTATGGGGATACTACGGCGACTTGCTGAAAAATACGGTGGCGGATTACCAGTTGGACGTTCACGAGGGGAAATGCCCCGGTTTTGAAGGGGCGAAATACATAAGAAATTTCCGGATTGCGGCGGGATTGGAGGAAGGCGAACATTGCGGCTGGTCTTTTTGCGACAGCGACCTCTCGAAAGTGATGGAATTTGTCGCATATGTGATTGAGGCAAACGGGGGAAACACGCGTTTGGAAAAGAGAATGGACGAATTGGTGGAAATAATAGCCAAAGCGCAAATGGACGACGGCTATTGCGTCACGTATTTTATCAATAACGATATCAGCAAGAGATGGACAAACCTGCTTGAGTGTCATGAACTCTATTCGGCGGGTCATCTCATAGAAGCCGCCGCAGCCTATTTTGACGCGACCGGCAAGAGAAATTATCTCGATGTCGCAATCAAATTTGCAGATCATATAGATTCGGTGATCGGGCCGGGTGAGGGGCAACTGCGCGGATATTGCGGCCATCCCGAAATCGAACTGGCATTGGTCAGATTATATCACGCGACAGCCGATACAAAATATCTGAAGCTTGCGAAATATTTTGTCGACCAAAGGGGAACCGAGCCGTATTATTATGCCGAAGAATGGGAAAGGGGAGATAAAATATCCTACTTTTACCACACGGAAATGCCCAGACCTTTAAGGGAAAACGATTCGGGGATACAAACCCATCTCCCCGTCAGAGAACAAATCACCGCAGAGGGGCATGCGGTGAGGGCGGTATATTTGTATTCCGCAATGGCCGATGTGGCGGCTGAAACAGGCGACGACGAATTGTTTGAAGTCTGTGTGAAACTTTATGACAATATTACGCAAAAACGGCAGATGATATCGGGCGGTATCGGCGCCACATATGAAAACGAGGCGTTTTTGGGCGATTATTTCCTGCCAAACGACTGTTACTGCGAAACCTGCGCGGCGATAGGGTTTATGTTTTTTGCCCACAGGATGTCCGGCATCGAAAAAGACGCGAAGTACATGGACAGTTTCGAGCGGACCCTGTACAATAACGGCCTGTCCGGAATGGCGCAGGACGGCAAACACTATTTCTATGTAAACCCTCTGGAATCAAACCCCGCGCAATGGGCCCAGGACGCGAGAAAGAAGCACTTGAAATACAACCGCGCAAACTGGCAGGGATGCGGGTGCTGCCCTCCGAATGTCGCGCGGTTTATCGCTTCGCTGGGACAGTATGTTTACTTGTTTGGCAGCTCTGAAATTTATATCAACCTATACGCAGAAAGCGACGCGGTTATCGGCTTGATGGGCAATACCGTCAAAATCGCGCAGCACACAAACTATCCGTGGGACGAATACGTAAAAATCGCATTGTCTCCCCAAAGAGAAGAGGAGTTTTCGGTGAAACTGCGCATGCCCGCCTGGTGCCAAAACCCCGAAGTAAAAATAAACGGAGTGAAATATACCGGAGTGAATGCCAAAGGCTATCTGAATATGAAACGCGTTTGGAAAAAAGACGATGAAATTGAAATTATCTTCCCGATGCCCGTCGAGTTATACGGCGCGCACCCGTCCGTTGCGGAAAATATAAACAAAGTCGCGGTCATGCGCGGGCCGGTGCTCTACTGTGTCGAAGAAGCGGACAACGGCAAAGAACTGCACAGGCTGCTCATCGGCAAAGAAACGAAATTCGAAACCGTCGCCGACGATTCGGGACGATTTACAAATATTATCGCCGAAGGATACAAAATAGGCGCGCCAAACCGCTGCGGCAGCTTATACAGCGCGGACGAATCATATATCTATGATGAAATGCGGATTGTTTTTGTCCCCTATTATACGTGGAATAACCGCGGAGAGGGAGAAATGCGGGTCTGGTTGTCCAAAAAATCGTGACGAAAGGAAAGGCTCATTATGGAATGGCTGCTCTCAACCAGCGACACGGTGATCAAAATTCAGCCGGGCAACCGCAGCCCCGTTGTTTGCGGGTTGTCGGACGCGAGGGGGTATAACTGGATTTCCAAGCCCTCCGAATTGCTTCTGCCGCGGCGGCTTGCCTTCGGGGAACATAAAGTGCTTGCCAATTGGAATTATATCGGTCATAAATGGGATGAACGCGAACATGACAGGCAGCTGACACTGACATATCGGGCCGGGCCCTACGACGTAATTCTGGATTCGGTATGGTTTTGCAAATCCGGCGCCGCCGGAGCCGTCGAGCATCGAATGACCATCACCAACGGCTGCAAGGACAGTATCGCGGTATATTGCCCGCAGGGGCTCGATGTCGAATTGTGCGCCGGAAATGACGCGGTCGACGTGTTTTATGTTTCCAAAGACCGTTTGGCCCCGCGTATCATTTCATTCCAATGCCGGTACGGCACATTTTCAGAGCCGCTTGCCGAGGATTATCACGCCGATATCTGGACAAGCGTCGACGGCGACGATACGGGATATATCCCGTTGGTCATGCTTCACGCCGATAAAAAGCGCGGCGTCTATATCGGCTATGACTGGAACGAGGGCCGCATACGGGTATCGGGCAGGCAGAAAACCGGCGGGCTTTATGCCGGCGTTGAAGCCGGGCTCCATGACGATTTTTGCACGGAAGTCAAATCCGGTGAAACGTTTATGGTTCCGGGTGTGTTTATCGGCGCATTCACCGGGGATATCGACGACGGCGCAAACCGTTTGCGCAAATGGCTGTTTGACAACCGCATGCCCGAGCATAACCGCGAAAACGAAAATATCCCGTATGTGCAATGGAACGCTTTTTACAATACCGCAGTCGAACCCGGCAGCTGGCTTTCCACTGAGGAAAAATATTATCCCATGATAGATTCCCTCGCAAAAATCGGCGTCGAGGAAGTCACGGTCGACGTGGGCTGGTGGGAAAAATTCGGCGACTTTCGCGGATCTTCGGAACGCTGGCCCAAAGGCATGGCCGCCGCGGCAAAATACGCCCACGACAACAATATGCTGTTCACTTTGTATTTCGCCTTTCTTTCCGGCGGCTCCGAAGACCCGCTGGCTTTTACAGGCAAGGGGCCAAACGCTCATCCCGAATGGATAAACAGCAATTGGGGCGCGGATATGGGTATTGACGCCTGCAGGGATTTTATGAAAGAGATGGTCCTGCAGAGGCTCGATGAATACGATGTCGACACGCTCAGGTCCGACCTGTCGCCGATAGCGCGGATCAAGTCCGATAAAAACCCGCATCGGGGCTGTCACGACGGGCCTTACTGGGCGCAGAAAGGCTATATCGAATTTATCGATCACTTGCTGGAAAACCGCCCCGGCCTGAGATATCAGAACTGCAACTGCGGGGGCGCGTTGAAGGGTTATGCCCTGATGAAACGTTCCACCGCGGTTCAAACTACCGATATTTACACGGCGCTCGACGTGCGGAAAAGTATATGGGATTCCTGCTATTGCTTCCCCATGATGCAGTTGTTGACGCAGTTCGGCGACGTATGTTCGGGCGGCAAGCCGCCCGAACACACCCCGTCTTACCGTTTCCGTTCTTTTCTGCTGGCGGCGCCGTCCGCGCATTTTGAGCTGCCGGAAGAAATGGGCGAAAAAGAAGCCGCCGTGTTAAAACGGCTGATAACGCAGTACAAAAAGCGCGTGCGCCCTTTGATTCGCCGCGCCGATGTTTATCATGTGCTGCCCCGTCCCGACGGCTGCAGCTGGGACGGCTTGGAATTATATGACCCCGGCACCGGCAAGGGCATGCTGACGGTATTCCGCCCGGACAACAGGCAGGCGCAAATCAAAGTCCCCCTGCGCGGGCTCGATGAAAACGCGGGATATGATACGGAATATGACGACGGCACTTTGCCCGAAGCCGAATATTCGGGAGGGGAACTAATGCGCGAAGGCGTTCCGGTACGGCTCAATGTGCCTTTCAGCGCGGAATGGATTTTTTTCACACGCCGGCAAAACGGCATAAAATGACAAGGGAATCTTAAAGTTCATGAACAAATGGAATCTCTCCACGCAGGATACAGCCGTCGCGCTGGAGATAACGGACGGGCAGCCCGGAATCGTATTTTTGGGACAGCCCGGCAAAAAAAACTTTGCCGAACGGCCCGCTTGCGTGCGTTTGCCGCGGCGGTATACGGCGGACCAGAGCCAAATCACCGCTCGGTGGGAATTTGAGCGAGCCGAAGAAGGAAAATTGGACGGGGGCAGATATGCGGAGCTTTATTTCCGCGATTCGGCCGGCGGTTTGGAAGCCCGCTCGCGCTGGGAGGCCCATGACGGTCCGGCCGTCACCCATCAAATACGGCTCGACAACAAGACGGGACAACCGGTCATCATTTTTCAACCCGAGTCGCTGGATATTGCGCTTGGGGTAAACGATCCCATGGAAGTGTTTTTCGCGCATAAAGACCGCGAGCCGGCAGGTTGCCACACATATCTGGAAACTCTATGCGACCGTTATTCTATGGATATATGGACAAAACCCGACGAAGACGATGCCGGATTCATCCCGCTTGTGATGCTTCACGCCGCCAAAGCTTACGGTTTGTATATCGGCCGGGCGGGAAATCACGGGCGAATCGCAATCCGCGGCATAGAGTACCACGGTATAATTGCAAAAATCAAAGCAGGGTTTTATGACGATTTTTGCACTACTGTAAATCCTGATGAAATCTTTGAAGTCCCCATGGCTTTTTTCGGCGCTTATGCGGGAGATATTGATGAATGTTTTTCGAAAATAAGGAGTATTTATGGAATTGATCAGCGTTGATTTAAAAAAACAAAAAGGCAGAATAAAACCCCTGCACGGGGTAAACAACGGACCGAAAACATCGAACTTCTGGTTTGATACCGCGGACACTTTCCGCCGGGCGGCGATCCCGTTCGTGAGGCTGCACGACACCGAGTATCCGTACGGCAGCGGGCATTTTGTGGATATACACTGCGTCTTTCCGGATTTTGGCGCCGATCCGTACAATCCCGATTCATATGATTTTTGGGCGACTGACGAATATATAAAAGCGATCGTTGAAAGCGGCGCGAAACCGTTTTACAGGTTGGGCGAAAGCATCGAACACCCGGCGAAAAAATATCATATATTCCCGCCGAAAGACAATTTGCGCTGGGCCGTGATATGCGAGGGGATTATCCGCCACTACACCGAGGGCTGGGCAGACGGTTTTTATTACGATATGCAGTACTGGGAAATCTGGAATGAGCCCGACAACGCAAAAAATCCCGAAAAGTCGCCGATGTGGCAGGGCACAAAAGAAGAATTTTTCCGGCTTTATGAATCCGCCGCGAATCATTTGAAAAATAGATTTCCCCATTTAAAAATCGGCGGGTACGCTTCATGCGGATTTTACGCGTTGTCCCCGAAATCTTCGGGGGAAACTTTCATATCGGAAAATTCCGATGAAGGCAGCGTTTATTTTATTGAATTTTTCCATGACTTTATGAAATATATAACCGACCCCGTTCATCTTGCGCCGCTTGACTTTTTTTCGTGGCACGAATATACGGCAGACCCCGAATCGATTGTCTTTCACGCCGATTACGTCCGCAAACAGCTCGATTGTTACGGGTTGAACAAAACGGAATCGATTTTTGGCGAATGGAATTATTCCGGAAACGATATGTTTGCGCAAATGAAACGCATGCCGGGCGCCGCTTTCTGCGCGGCTGTTTTGTGCGGGCTCCAGTTTGCTCCGGTGGATTCGGCGATGTATTACGGGGGCGCGCCGACTTTATTATATAACGGCCTGTACGAAAATCTTTCCGTCGAAACGACAAAAACTTATTTGGTTTTTGAAACTTTCGGAAAATTATATCAATTCAAAACCGAGGTTTTTGCACGCTGCGAAAAAAACGGGATTTATACATGCGCCGCCAAAAATGATACGAATGATTTCGGCGTGATGGCGGTAAATTATGACGTGGGCGAAACCGAACTGACTTTGAAAATAGAAGGCTCGGAGGGCCCGGAAAATACAAGCGCGAAAGTTTTTTTATTGGACGACAGGCACGATATGGAAGAAATACAAACATTTCGCCTGGAAGATGAATACAAATTTGTTTTGTCAAAAAACAGCGTTGTTTTTATCGAAAACAGCGGTTGACAAATATCATATAATATTGTATAATAATTATATAATCGATAAAAATAACAGAAAGTCGGAAAGAAGGGGTGAATATTTATAATATTAGAAAAAATCAAGAAATTGTTGCTGGGCAGGGCCCTCACGGAAAATCAGTTAAACCATGAAAAATTATCCCGGATATGGGGCCTCCCCATAATGGCAAGCGACGCGGTATCGTCCGTGGCGTATGCCGTCGAAGAAATTTTATACGCTTTGGTCCCGTTTATCGGGATACTGGCCGTCAGGTATGTCGGGCTTGTCAGTATCCCCATCATACTGCTTTTGGTCATACTTGTCTTCTCATATTCGCAGATAATAACCAAATACCCGAAAGGCGGCGGAGCCTATGACGTTTCAAAAGACGTATTCGGCAAAAAGACTTCGCTCGCTGCCGCTTCATGCCTGATGGTGGATTATATATTGACCGCCGCAGTCAGCGTTTCATCTTCCACCGCCGCAATAGTCGCGGCATTTCCGGAATTGGCTTCGAATAAAATCATTATCAGTATCGCATGTATTTTGCTTATCACATTGATCAATCTGCGGGGGGCTTCGGAGTCTTCCAAAATTTTCGGATTTCCCACATATTTGTTCATCCTGTCTATGGTTGTTTTGATTATAACCGGTTTTATACGCTATTTTACGGGCAATTTGCCTCCGATTGAATATGCTTTTCCGCCGGAACAGCTGGAGGGGATTACGTTGTTGTTGTTTTTAAAAGCGTTTTCATCCGGCTGCACCGCGCTGACGGGGGTCGAGGCGGTCAGCAACGCGGTTCCGAATTTTCGCGAGCCGCCGGTAAAAACGGCAAAACACGTACTGTATATGCTGGGCATGATCATTATATTTATTTTCGGCGGGACGAGTTTTCTGGCGGGCGTCATAAAAGTCATACCGGTTGAAAACACGACGGTCATATCGCAGATGGCCCATCAGATATTCGGCGGCGGATTTATGTATTACGCCTTGCAGTTCACCACGGCTTTGATTTTGCTGCTGGCCGCCAACACGGCCTATAACGGATTGCCCGTTTTGTTGTCGATACTTGCGCACGACCAGTATATCCCAAAACAATTTTCCCACCGAGGCGCAAAACTCAGCTTTTCAAACGGAATCATTTTGATCTCCGTCATAAGCATTGTACTCCTCATCACCTTCAAAGCGGATACCCACGCTTTGATACCGTTTTACGCGGTCGGGGTGCTTGTATCATTCACCATCTCGCAGGCCGGCATGTTCTTGAAATGGCTGAAAATCAAAGGAAAAGGCTGGGTATATAAGAGTTGTATCAACGGATTCGGGGCTCTGGCGACTTTTGTCGGCGCAATTATCGTTTTCGCCATGAAATTCGCTTCGGGCGCGTGGGTGATTGCTATCATTATACCGTTGATTATGCTTTTTATGGCGTTTACCCGCAGGGAATACGTCAAATTCGAAAAAGACGTGAGCATTGAAAATTATGATTATAAGTACAAGGGGAACAAAAGCAACAACACCAAACCCTGTATCGTTTTGGTCCACAACATGAATAAAGGCACGCTGAAAACTTTGGATTATGCCTTGGATATTTCATCGAATATCACCGCGCTGCACATTTCCAGGACATTGTCCCATACAAAACTTTTGCAAAAACAATGGGACGAAATGAAAATCGACATACCGCTGACCGTGATTCCGGCGCCTCACCGCGAAATCATGCAGCCGTTGATAGACTACATAACGGAGCGCGAAAAACAATTAAACAAAAGCGAGCATCTGACGGTCGTTTTGACGAAATATATCGGCGACTGGAAGTATCGTATATTTCACAATCAAACGTCTTTGTTTATTGAGAACCGGCTGAGCGGTCATAAAGATTCGGTGACGGTTCTGGTCCCTTATGTCTACAGCGAAAAAAAGAATATGAAAATTTAGTAAATAATCCGTAATACGGCAAGCGTATATTCGATGTGATGCTATGGGCCAACCAACATTAAAATCTGAAATATATAAACGGGTTATACGAACCGTTTATAAGCGAAGCGACGCTCATCGCGAGTGCGCAGATGCATGCCAAATCCACACAGACGCGTCCGGCGGAAAATGCCTCAAGCCGTGATTTCAGCAGTTTAGATACCGGCATGCAGGCTGCAATCCCGATTACTGCCGCGGTTATTTGCGGAACAGTCAAAAGCTCCGCCCTGACTATAGCGGCGAAGTTTCCGCTGCCGTTGGCGAAAAACATGGACGAAAGTATCACGCCGGTTTGAGTCATGTCGTCGGCGCGGAATATCACCCAGCCGAGAATCACAAGAAACATGGTGAAAACATGGTTTAACACGGGTATATTTTCGATTTTGCCGCGAAGCAGCAGACGCTCGGCCAACAGCACCAATCCGAAATAAACGCCCCATATCACGAAGTTCCAGCTCGCGCCGTGCCAGAGTCCGGTCAAAAACCATACGACCATGACATTGCGCACCCAGCGCAGCTTTGACACCCTGTTGCCGCCCATCGATATATAGACATAGTCGCGGAAAAACGACGAAAGCGAAATATGCCACCTCCGCCAGAAGTCAGAAACGGATTTTGCTATGTAAGGATAATCAAAATTCTCGTTATAATGGAATCCCAACATACGCCCCAAACCGATAGCCATGTCCGAATAAGCCGAAAAGTCAAAATATATCTGCAGCGTATATGCCAGCATCGCTGTCCACGCGCCCAGCGCGCCGTATGCGGCGACTCCGCCACCTAAAAGCCCGTCGCACAGCGACGCCATGCTGTTGGCTATGAGAACTTTCTTTGCAAGGCCGACGATAACGCGCCTCATTCCCGCGGCGAAATCATCTATATTTTCTTTCCTGCCGACAATTTCGGTTTCTATGGTCGAATAGCGCACGATAGGCCCCGCGACAAGCTGCGGGAACATTGAAACGTACATCAGAAGATACATAAAATTGCGCTGCGCTTTTATTTTTCCGCGGTAAACGTCGATAGTATACGACATTGTCTGAAAAGTATAAAAAGATATTCCGATAGGCAAGGCTATCGCCGGAACAGGCAGGCGCAAGCCTATTATCAGGTTAATATTGCTCACGATAAAACCGCTGTATTTATAAACGGCGAGTATAGCTAAATTTAAAACCAACGACACCAGCAGGAGCAGTTTCCGCTTTTTCGCGCTGCTGCTTTTTTCAATCAGGTTTGATACAACATAATCCAACAGCGTGCTGAATACGAGCAGAACTACCCAGACCGGCTCGCCCCACGCGTAAAAAATCAGGGACGCCATCGGCAGGATAACATTGCGCCAAGAGCGCTTCCTGCACAGAAAATACGCCGCAAAAAATAACGGCAGGAAACAAAACAGAAACGGCAGGCTTGAAAATTGCATTTATCTGTCCCCCCGTGTTCTGAATCTGCTGAAATCGCAGTCATTATACATATTAAACATCAGGCGGTCGGAAAATATTAAAAACAAAACATCCGTGATTTTATGCTCTTTCATATATTCTTCCAAATCAACCGGCGACGCTTCCCACGGGTACAGCATATAAGTCTCGTCAAAATGAGCGGCTATCAGCCTCGCTATACTGTACGTCATGGAATCGCCTATCCAAAGCAGATTCTTTCCGGTTTTGTTTTCGGGGTAAGAAACCCGGTACTGCTGACCGTGATAATGATTATAATGCCCGAAATATGTATCTTTGGGAAAACGCCCTCTCACAAAATATTCATGATGCCTGTATTCATAAGATCTGCCGTTTGCGTCTGACATTTTATGCGGCGGAAGGTTCATAGATTCTATATCCAAAACCGTGAAATCCACATAAAGCGCGGAATATGCGGTGAGCGCGCTGTAATAGCCGCGCCATTGCACTCCTTCTGCCGTTATAATATTGCCCATGGGGTACGGATCGCCTATATTTTGGCGCTTCTCCCTCATCATGTTTATAACGTCGACATAGCCGTCATAAGTGCCCTCCGGCGACCAGTGATGATCCGTCCTGTATATTTTTTTTACGGATTTTTCAACAGTGCTCAAATCAAGCCAGCGAAAACTTATATCAGGATTGAGCTGCAGCCTGAAATAATCCCTGAATTGCCGCGTGGAATACGTGCCTTTTACGATTTCGGCAAAATAATCGAAATCCTGCATTCTTGAAACATTGTACACGTAAACATCGGCGTTCTCGCGCATAGCAGCCTCGCCGATCCTGTTTATCGCGGCTGCCTGAGCAGTGGCGCGGTCTTTCAGGGCATCCTGACCGAGGTTTACTGCGCCCTCGATAAAATCGCCCGGCGTGATAAAATAATAATCATGATTATTGGCGTCCGAACCTATTTTTACGCTCTTGTATATCGAAGCGTCGAAAGGCTCGGGTTCTTCTTCCCATTCTTCGGATATAATTTCAAGGTCGGAATCCTGATATTCGGCTTCGGGCGCCGGCGCGCCGACGGCTCTGAGCAGAAGCTCCTGCGAACTGCGCTCCATATCCCTTATAAAACCGACTAAATTCATGTAAAACGGCATGTTATTGGTATACACGTTCTCAATTTCCGCCTTTCCTTTTTCAATTTTGTTGAGCACAGCAGACAGCGGAACATTCTCGGCGTATTCCCGTTCAGGCTGTTTCGTGCTCGCCGCAGCGGGAAGCTGTATTGCGCCGGTTTCGTTTAAGAGCCACAGCAACGGGCAATATACGCACAACACAGCAAATACGGCGCATATCAATATGCAAAATATTTTGTTTCTCGATAAATTAAATTTTGTGTTTTTCAAAGTTTATACTCCCGTCTAAAAAGTGGAGACTCACTTCAGCTTATCTTCTCCACTTTTTAGTATAACAGCATATATTGCCGCGCTTGTTATTTTTTGTCGATAACAAGAACGTTGACCATAGAGTTTGTGTCTTGGGTGTCTTCGTTATAATCGAAATCGATTTTTATAAACCCGTCGCTGACCGTCACCGGTATCTCAACAAAATGCCCGGTATTTTTTTCAATGCCGTCAGGCCACGAAGCAAACGCTTCAATCGCGAGCGACCCGTTCACCGTAACGTCAAAAATACGATCGTAACGGTTGGCGGACCAGTTTTCAGCGTAGTATAACGTAATCAAATAATCGCCGTTCGGTACTTTAAACGTATAATTGAACCATGTGCCGTAACGGACGGACTGCAGGCCGGTAGGAAATCCGAAATCGTTGGCGATTTCATCGCTGACACCTGTTTCAAGACCGTCGGTATAGCCCCAGCTTGTCCGGAAGTATTCCTGGTCCGCGTGCAAGCCTTCCACTGCTTCTTCACTGCCGCAGTTTACTGCGAATCTGCCGTTTGCGTCAAAAGTTATGTCCGGAATTTCAGGCTCAGCCGTAGTTTCAGGCTCGGGCTTAGTTTCAGGTACAGGCGTACTTTCAGGCTCGGGCTTGCTGTCGCCGTTATTGTTGATTTCGTTGTTTTCACCGGCGTCGTTATCGCTTGCGCTTTTTTCATCGCCGCACGCGGACAGCGCCGCGGTAAAAAGCAATGCGCAGAGCAGCAGGCTGAGGATTATTTTCATTTTACTTTTCATTGTTTTACTCTCCCTTTTAAAATTATGTGGTTTTTTCATATCAGGCCATTCTTTTTTGTTTCATACGAATTATACCATACTTTAAAAAATATTTCAATAATATTTTGTAAAATTCGCGAAAGAATTTTAATGTCAATTAATGAACCATGTTTCTGTGATGTGACGAACTGCTAAAGATTCATCTCCCATGCTTTCAAAGAAGTTATGGTCACGTTGCCGTCAAAACAGCATATGCCGAATTTTCCGGTAAAATTTTCCGGCATAAGATATGTCTGAACATAATACCCGTCGATATACAGCACGAAATAATCGCATCGCGCCAGCAGCTTGAACGAGTGCGTTTTCCCGTGCCTTATACCGCACATCGACGCGTGTCCGAGCGGGCCTGCCGTATCGTCATAATCAAACTCTGATGTTCCCTGAAGAATGCCGCTGCGTCCCCCGACAAGCCCCGACGCTGTGTAACGGTAAGGGTCGTTGTCGGTGATTTTACAGTCTGCATACCGCAGCGTACCGCATCTCGTCACTCCGAGAGTATCGGCGATTATCGCCGTGCCGGCATTTTTGGCATTTTCAAAGTAGAATCCAAACGAAGCCGAATGATGATGAGTCGCGATATGCGTCCGGCTTTCCGATGCGCAAAATTGCCCCTCTATGAAAAATCCCTTTTTCGAATCAAAATCTTCGCCTGTCATCGCAATCACGCCGTCGCGGGAAGCGGAGATTTCCAGCCCGCCGGGCAGTATTTTCAGACTGTCTCTGTGAGATTTTATTTTTTCGGCGGGATGCGCCATTTTAAATGCGTTTAATTCTATTTCCCTGCCTTTTGCTTTTTCCGTTTGTTCCCAATACCCAAACCTGATATGGCCGTTTTCATATATTATTTTTTTCAGATCGCCTATGGCAAAGGAACCGGAAGGGATGTCGGGGTCCGTGTCACGGCTGAGCCAAAGCGCGGCGAGCATTCCGCCGGGATGACTGACGCTGTGCCCCAACCATGTGACGGCTCTCCGCGAAGTGCCGCTCAGCCTGTATTTTTCGGCGTCGGGGTAAAAGGGCCCTCGGGGCGATTTTCCCCTGAATGTGAACAACGAATATCCGTAGCTGTCCATATAAAGGCGCCCGGACATCGACAGAAAATAATAATCCCCTATTTTTTCCACAAAGTTGAGTTCCATGTGCTGCGAGGGGATATCCTGCCAGATTATTTCGATTGGAGGCAGTACGCTCCACGATATTCCGTCATAGCTCTTCATAAAGCCGCAGCCGGGTTCCCCGATTTCGTCTTTTGTTTCCGAAGAAATATAGCCGTAATACACATCTTTGCCGTCTTCTTCGGTATCTTTTATGATGTGGACCTCATCCCAGCGCTCATGATAATAACGGCGGTCGGGGGCCACGTCGAATTCATCTCCCATGTGTTCAAAGCTGATAAAGTCTTTTGTGCGGTAAACCTTGAAATGCACGCCTTTTTTTGCATTTGAGCAGGTCGGGTAGTAATAAAACCATTCCCCTATTTTTTTTATTCCGAACCCCGCGTGGGCCCCCTGTACCGGCACGGCGTTGCGGCTGATGAATTCCCAGTGCACGCCGTCTTCCGAGCGGGCCGCGTCGAGGGCAATCGCATACCCGGTGGGATTATCCTCTCCTTTTATTCCCGTGCCGAACAGCGCGTAAAACACGCCGTCTTCATATATCGTGTAATTTTCCCACGCTTTTTTTATGACGTTCTCAGATCTGCCCGAAAACGTCATATTCTCATTGACAGGCGAAACAAACATAAAAATCCTCCGTTTTTATTTTTCAATCATTTAGGCGCTCAGTCTTCAATCCGGTTATACGAATCGATAAGGCTTGCTATGTCCTTTTGGGCCCTGTCCAAATTTTTTTCGTAAGTCGCCTGCAGGTTTTCCGGAGCGTCCCGGGATATGAGAGATGTAGTTATATCGCTCATACCGCCTATATTGAACAGGTAACCAAAATCGTAACGGACGCTGTTCCAAATAATATCGAGCATTTCCGCCGATTCATCGTCGCGCGAATATTTTGATACAAGGGCAACCTCATTGAATGCGGGAGTGAGGTATTTCTGCCCGTAATATCCGAGAGCTTCGATTATATTTCCCGTGCGTTCCTCATCCGGAATTATATTGGGCATTGTGAGCGCCGTTCCGTTTGAGGCTATATGCGTGTAATAATTTTTTTGTTCTTCGTTGTATTTCGGAGTGGGAAGAATACCGAAATCGGTTTCCATGTGCCTGAGATTTATTATATGGGTTACGATTTCCCCGTAAAATAAGCCGTGGTTCTCCGCAAACATATTTTCCGCCTGTTCCCATGACTTGACTTTGTAAAAGGTGAGATTTTCCCTGTTGAATATTTCGTTTATTTTATCAATTGCGTTTTGCGAATGTTCGCTCATAAGCGCCAAATCAAGTTCTCCCGCGCTGTTTTTTTCGATCACTTTAAGGCCCGCGGCATAGAAAAAATTTTTTCCGCCTTCCGTCGTGGTGATCAATCCGTAACGGTCTTCTTCGTTGAAAATTCCGTCTCCGTTCATATCATGGACGGCCGCTTTGCCCATTTCCGCCATTTTGTCGAATGTCCATCTGCCGTTTTTAACCAGTTCATAAGGCGATTCGAGATTTAAATCCTGCAGCAATTTTTTATTGAAAAGCACTATCCATATGTTGTCGTTATCGCGCACATTCATGTCGCCGGTCATAAAATAAATATTTCCGTTCAGCGACAAATCATTGTATATGTTCCGGTCCCACCATGAATTTTTTATATCAATCCCTCGTATGTCCGTGAAACTGCGCAAAAATCCCTCCCTGCCGAGGCGCGCGCTGTCGGCCATGCTTGCAAGGACGAGATCATACGCGTGATCGTTTGCGTTATATGACTTTGTCACCATGCCATATATATCGCCGGTAGTCAGTATTCCCGTGATTTTTACATTATATAATTCTTCGACGGCAAGGTTGCGCCGGTATACGGCGTCATATATCGGGTCGCTTTGAGATTCGTCAAAATCCACTTCCATTCTGTCCCAATTATTGTCGCGGGCAAGTATCCGAAATTCAAAACCGCCGTAATCATTTTCGGGGAAATTATGCTCGGTTGTTTCTTCGGGAACAGGCGCAGAAGTTTGACCATCGGAAATGTCGGTTTCCAAATCCGGCGCGCATGAAACAAGCAAAACCAAAAGGGCTCATCCGCAAAAAGCCGTTGATAAAAAAGTGTTGACAAAGGCCAAAAAAGATGATACAATTAGACTAATACAAAACAAATGGAAGGCAGAAAAAAATGAG
>WQXD01000014.1 GCA_009785015.1 Oscillospiraceae bacterium
ACGCAGTTGAAATATTCGCGAAGGACGATATGATAATGCTGAAAAAATGGGGGGTGTCCTGCGTTTTCTGCGGTTCATCCGCCGAATTGAAAAAATTCAAGGAAAAAAATATCTGCCCCAAATGCATAAAAGAAGTCAAAGCCGAAATCTGAACGCCCTTGTGGCTTATAATGAGTATACGACTTTTCCGCTCGCCTGTCAAGGGGTTTTTGCTTTTTTGCTGTTATTTTTGGAAGAAGAGTAGGGGCGCACATTGTGCGCCCGTATTCATCGATAACCGTAATAAGAATCCCCCGGCGAAGCCGGGGAATTCTTATTTGCAACAAATTTATCCTTTGTCAAATTAATCCTCAGTCTAATTCCCCGTCCGTCAGCCCGAGCGGGAACAGGGCGGGGCGCTCGAATTTTGAGTCGAGGGCAATTATTTTGTCCGAATCGCTCGAATCGTGGATTGAGCACATGATATCGAGCACATGATACGCCATGTCCCCGTGGGCCCTGTGTTTTCTCCCGCTTATGATGCTCTGCGCCATGTCTGAAACGCCTATGCCGCGGCTGTTTTCCTGATAGATAAAATCGATTTCGACTTGCTCCCATTTTTCCATACCCGGCTTTTTAAACAGCACGGGGCCGCCGAACGTGTTGGGGTCGGGGACCCTGAGAGAGCCCTCGGAACCATATATTTCTATATTGGGCAAATGCGAATCCCAGACATCGAAAGTGGTTATGATCGTGCCGATTGCGCCCGACTCGAATGTGAGCGTGCCGTTGACGTATGTGGGCACTTTTACGTCTATTATCGTGCCGTTTAACGGCTGGCTGGTGATTTTGCGCGTGGGGAAAGTTATTTTTGTGGCTCCCGCGACTTTTTTGACCGGCCCGAGCATGGAAACGAGCGCAGTCAGATAATACGGGCCCATATCGAACATCGGGCCCCCTCCGAAATCATAATAGAATCCCGGGTCCGGGTGCCAGCTCTCATGCCCGTGCCCCATCATAAAAGCCACGGCCGCGACGGGGAACCCTATTTGGCCTTCGTCGATTATTTTTTTGCACATCTGTATGCCGCCGCCCAAAAAAGTCTCGGGGGCGCATCCCACAAGCAGATTTTTTGATTTCGCGAGCTCTATCACTTGTTTCCCTTCGGTTTTGTTTAATCCGAACGGTTTTTCCGAATATACGTGCTTTCCGGCGTTCAGAGCGCGCAGATCCACTTCGCAATGGGATTTCGGGGTGGTCAGATTCACCACGAGTTCGATTTCGGGATCGTTATAAAAAGCGTCCACGTCGTGCACTTTGGGCACATCGAACTGTTTCGCGCGTTTTTCGGCGCGTTCGCGGATCAAATCCATCGCGGCTACGATTTCCACGTTTTTAAATCTGTTTTTCATGTTGCTCATGTAAATTTCCGAAATGACGCCGCACCCTACGACTCCCACTTTTACTTTTTCCGCCATAAAAAATTTCCCTTCTTCTCTAAATAATATATTTTAAACAAATTTGTGCACGAAAAATTCCGATGGGTCGGTCGTGCCGTTTTCAAGCGCGATTTTTTTGCCTTCGGCGGCCCACAGCATACCACGTCTCAAAAGCTCCTCGGCTTCAGGTACGTCGAACACGTCGTCATTGTGCCCGAGCGACGTGTAAAAAACCCTGCCGTGACCCCACATCTTGGTCCAGACCACCGGCATGTCGACGTGCCTGTTTTTTATATGCGGCCCGTTTGCCACGGGAAAACCCGTAGTTGCGAGTACTTCCACCGCGGGGTCCACATGCAGATAATACTGCTCGCTCGCCACGTCAAAATCCTTTATCCCGAAAGTGATAGGACTCGATGAGTTCTTTATATTCACCCTGTACGGCGTTTTGTCGTTTCCTGGGTGCGAAACCCAGTTGCCCCCGCACATAAACTGCCATTCCGTGTCCAACCTGAAAGCGTCGCAGATACCCCCGTGGTTTCCGGCCAAACCGACCCCCGAAGCCACAGCGCGCGAAACCGCTTCGCGCTGTTCGCCCGTGATATTGCCCATCGTCCAAAGCGGAAATATCAGATCCAGATTCACAAGCCTCTCTTTGTTTTGGGCGAATGCCTCCAAATTGTCATAGACTTCCACTTCGAAATTTTCCTCTTTCAAAATCCTTTCGACTCTTTTCGCCACGAGCTCCGGTTGGTGCCCGTCCCATCCGCCCCAAACCACCATTGCTTTTTGTTTTTCGCCCATTTTTTCGTACCTCCGTAAAATTTAATAAATATTGCTGTAGATATAATACCAGTTCCCATCCAACGGAACTGTCATATATTCGTTTGTCATCTTCTCCTCTATTTCGCCCGCGATCCTGTTGTATCGTATTTCCGCCCAGGCGACATAATCCGAAGATACGGGGACATCTATTACAAGCCCGAACTGCGCGATCAGATTCGCTTCGGCATATTCTTCGCTTTCGGGGTCTATCGCATGTATGAAGCTTATGTACTCGTATTTTTTGAATAATTCGTATATTTCGCTGTAATCGCCGCTTTCGCCTATATCGTAAGCCAATGGATCCGCATTGCCCAAACCGTCAAAACTGTAAAATTCTATTTTGTACGGCAAACTCGGGTCGCCGGGCCTCGCGGCATAAAGGTAATTGCAGCCTTTTGGCATTGTCATATCTTTGATTTTTTCAAATAATTTTTTATCTTGTTCAAAAATGCTTTTTATTTTCTCCGGTGAATAGGGGGCATTGTACACCATATCGATTTCCGCGACGTCGATTTCCGCAGCTTGCGCGGTCGTTTCGGCGGATTCGGTGGGATTTTCCCAGAAATTCGAAGAAGTTTCCTTCTCGGTTTCGTCAGCATCCGAGGTATGGGCCGCGCCGGGCGTTTTATCGGGGCTTTTTGAACCGGAAAACAATACGAAAACCGTCAAAAACACAAAAAACACGATCACCGGCGCGCATATGACCAACAATTTTTTAAACATAATATCTATTTGAAATATTTTATTCCAGACAAAAACAGCATTTGGCTTTTGTTTCCCGGAACGTTTTTGTGTATATTCCCGCCGCTTCTCTCGCTATGGCCCATTTTCCCGAATATTCTGCCGTCGGGGCCGAATATGCCTTCAATCGCCAAAACGGAGGAGCCCGGATTAAAATACGGGTGCATCGAAGCATTGCCGCCGAGATCACAGTACTGAGTCGCGATCTGCCCGCTTTGGACCAGAGCGTCTATTTTTTCATAATTTTCGCAATACACCCTGCCTTCCCTGTGCGAGACCGGAACCGCGTGCATATCGCCCACTTTCAATCCGGAAACCCACGGGCTTTTGACGGAGGCCACCCGCGTGTATACGATATCCGCTTTGTGCCTGCCGGTTTTGTTGAATGTCACAGTCAGTCCGTCTTCCTCTAACTTTTCCCTTATGTCGCCGTAAGGGAGCAGCCCCAATTTGACAAGCGCCTGAAACCCGTTGCCGAGCCCCAAAATCAAACCGTCTTTTTTGAACAGCAAATATCTGACCGCCTCGGTTATTTTGGGATCTCTAAAAACGGCCGCGATGAATTTTCCCGCCCCGCCGGGTTCGTCGCCGCCGGAAAACCCGCCGGGAAGAACGATCATCTGGCAGGCTGATATCTTGTTGTATAACATTTCGAGCGATTCGGATACCGACCGGGGGGTTTTGTTGCAAAACACGAATACATCGGCAAAACCTCCCGCTTCCTCAACTTGCGCAGCCGTCTCATATTCGCCGTTTGTCCCCGGGAATACGGGAATCAAAACTTTCGGGATTATCTGGCTTATGTAACTTGTTTGGCTGTAAATCAAATTCGGCTGGGCGCGAGGAACCGCGAGGGGCCTTTTGTCATACTCTATCTGCGGGACCGAAACGGATATTTCATCGTTTATGGTATGCAGCGCCGTGGGGAAGACCTCCTCCAAGGGAAGCAGCCATTTGTAAATCAAGTCGTTTAAATCCATGGTTTCGCCGTTTATCGTTATATCGGCAAACGGTTTCGTTTTGCCGATCAGCTCTCCTCTGGGCAGCATGGCGCTTGATTCCGCTATGAAGGCGCCGTAAAAAGAGGAAAACAATTCCTTTTGGCTCATGGAGCCGCCCGAAAACCCTATGCCGTTTCCCGCGCACATTTTGAATATGGCTTCCCCGACGCCCCCGAACCCTATCGAATAAGCGGATAAAACCATGTTTTCCTTTATCAGCTTGTTTAAGTAGCCGTATAAATTTTTGAGGTCGTCAAAATCCGGCGTACCGTCTTCTTTGTAATAGGGTTTGAGAAGATAAACATATGACGAGTTGCTCTTAAATTCGTTTGAAATGATTTTATCTGCGCTCGCCGTGCCCACCGCGAACGAAACGAGAGTGGGCGGCACGTCTATATCCGCGGTTTCGCCCGTTTCGTCTTCATATGAAAATGAACCGGACATGCTGTCCTTGCCTCCGATCGAGGCGATTTCAAGGGCGTTTTGCGCGGAAAGCGCGCCGAGCAGCGACTCGAAAGGCAGCCCGAATTTTTCGGGGGTGTCCGCCCTCGGAAAATATTCCTGAAAACTCAAGGTAATATCCGCCGTGTCCACACCGGAGGCTACGAGCTTCGATACGGATTCTACAACCGCGTAAATCCCGCCCATATACGGGCTTGTTTCGCTCATATACGGTGAAGCCCCGTGGGCCATGACCGAACAGGTGTCGGTTTTTCCCTGATAAACCGGGATTTTTGCCGCCATAACCTGAGAAGGTGTTAGCCTGTGCTGCCCGCCGAACGGCGAAAATACCGACCCCGCTCCCACCGAAAAATCGAACTGCTCCGCGAGCCCTTTTTGCGAGCAGATACAAAGATCCGACAACAAATCGGCGTATGCCTGCTTAAAATCTTCGTTTTGTATTTTTTTATACATTATTCCGAGGATATCTTTGATTTTTTCGGCGTCTTTTTCCAAAACTTTCACTTTTGTCTGTTTTTTCGCGCCGTTCGAATTTAAAAAATTCCGGTCCAAAGAAACGATTTCTCTCCCGTTCCATATCATCCGGAGCCGGTTGTCGCCGGTTACCATGGCTATTTTGGTGGCTTCGAGGTTTTCATTATACGCTTCGTAAATGAAGGCTTCGACATATTCGTTTGCGACCACTACGGCCATTCTCTCCTGCGATTCGGATGTGGCGAGCTCCGTTCCGTCCAGCCCTTCATATTTGGCGGGAATCAGCGAAAGATCTATAAATATGCCGTCTGAAAGCTCGCCTACGGCGACGCAGACGCCGCCCGCCCCGAAGTCGTTGCAGCGTTTTATCATCCGGGCTACCTGAGGTCTTTTGAAAAGCCTCAATATTTTGCGTTCTTCGAGCGGGTCGCCCTTCTGGACTTCCGCCGCGCTTGTTTTCAACGATTCGAGATTTTGAGATCTGGAGGAGCTCGACGCACCGCCGATTCCGTCCCGGCCCGTCTTGCCGCCTAGCAGAATCACGGCGTCCCCGGGCACGGGGCGCATCCTCATGACATTCGATTTCGGCACCGCGCCGACGACCGCCCCGAGTTCCATGCGCTTGGCGGCATAATTCGGATGGTACAGCTCGCAGACCATTCCCGAGGCCGCGCCGAATTGATTCCCATATGAGGAAAATCCGTCGGCGGCGGTTTTGGTGATTTTGAATTGCGGCAGTTTGTTCGGCAGTGTTTCGCCGGATTTTCTGCGGGGGTCGGCCGAGCCCGTGACCCTTATGCCCTGATAGGGCCAGGCCCGTCCGGCCAGAACGTCGCGCAAAGTGCCGCCGAGGGCGGTGGCCGCCCCGCCGAAAGGCTCTATCTCGGTGGGGTGGTTGTGGGTTTCGTTTTTGAACATCAGCAGATAATCCTCAAAGCGGCCGTCGATATTCACTTTGATATTGACAGAGCAGGCGTTGATCTCCTCGGATTCGTCCAGAATCTGCAAATTGCCCTGCTTTTTTTGATATTTCGCGCCGATTGTGGCCAAATCCATCAATGTCACGCTTTTTTTGATTTTTTTGTTGTATAGTTCGCTTCTTTGGTCAAGGTATTCCGTAAAAGCGTTTTGTACCATAGGATCCGCTATTTCCACATCGGTTATTTCGGTCAGAAAAGTGGTATGGCGGCAATGGTCGGACCAATACGCGTCGAGCATGCGCATTTCCGTGATTGTGGGGTCGCGGCCCTCCGTGTTTTTGAAATAGCTCTGGCAAAAAAGCAAATCGTCCGTATCCATGGCAAAAAAGTGGGTCTTCGCAAATTCCTCCAGCTCTTTTTCTCCGAACGAAGTAAAACCGTCGAGTATTTGTACAGCCGGCGGAAATTCGCAATCCGACTGCAAAGTCGCGCGCGGCTCAAAGGCGGCCTCGCGGCGTTCGACAGGGTTTATGATATATTTTTTTATTTTTTCTATCTCATTTTGCGAAACTTCGGCGCCGGCTTTGAGCTCGAGAACATATATTTTGGCGCACTTCACCAAAGGGCGGAAATCCCCGGTCAAAATTTGCAGGCACTGCGAACACGCGTCGGCGCTCTGGTCGTACTGGCCCGGCAGGTATTCCGCCGCGAAAATTATTTTATCGCCGCCGAAAGGCAAGTTTTCGAGTATTACGTCCGAGGCGGGCTCTGAAAAGATGGTGAATTTCGCTCTTTCGAACACCTCTTCGCTTATACCTTCCGCGTCGTATCTGTTCACAATCCTCACATTTTCAAGCCACTCGAAATCAAAATGATATCTTAATTCCCTCAGGCAGTTTTTCGCTTCCGCGTCATGCGGAGCTTTCTTTTCGGCAAATATTCTGAAAACCATTGCGAGCCTCCAACATTGTATGATTTGATTTTTGTCTCTGTAGTACATTATATCATATCCGCATACCCGTTGTCAACAATTTCGCCGTATAAATAATCCTTATCGCAGTCGAAAATTTTTATCCTCGCCGCGGGGGGAGGGCGGAAGCGGCCCGCCTTTATTTTCACGTCAAAAAAATTTTTGGTTTTGGCGGTATAATATCCGCCGGTCATATTTTCGATGATCACGTCGAATTCCCCTCCGAGATTTTGCCGGTGGATTTTTTCTTTTATCCGGACGCAGGCTTTTGAAAGTTCTCCGCTCCTGTAATTTTTCAGGTTTTCGCTTATCTGGCCGGCAAACTTTGCAGCCTTTGTATTTTCGCGTTTCGAATATTTGAATATGTGCGCGTGATATATGTCCAAAAGTTTTACCATCGCAATCGATTTTTCAAAATCTTCGTCGGTTTCCCCGGGAAACCCGACGATCATATCCGCGGTCAGATTCAAGCCCTTTATTTTTTGTCTGGCGTATTCTATATTTTTTACCGCGGTTTCGGCGCTGTATTTTCTGCGCATGGCGGAAAGCACGGCTGTCGAACCGCTCTGCAGCGACAAATGAAAGTGGTTCGCCATTTTTTTCAAGGAGGCGAACCTGTCAATAAAATCCCTTTTGACAAGGGAGGGGTCGACCGAACTCAGGCGAATCGAGCTTATGTTATTTAGTTTCGGCTCGGCATCTAATTGTTCTAAAAGCTTTGCGAGGTCGAAATTTTTGTCTTTGAAATCCTTTCCGTATGAGGAAATCTCTATGCCGGTCAAAACGATTTCGCGGCAGCCTATTTGGTCAAAATGTTTCGCTTCGGCCAATATATGCCCGTATTCCCTCGATCTTGAAGCGCCGCGGAGGCTGGGTATGATGCAGTACGAGCATTTATAGTCGCAGCCGTCTTGTATTTTTATATATGCCCTCGTTTTTGTCGAGCGGCCGGCGCTCATATTTTCATATGTTGTATACTCTTCCGCGTTTTTTACCAAAATGTTGTTTTCGGGCCGGATGCCGTTTAAAATATCGAGCGCGAGTTTCGGTATTTTGGTTTTTTCGCTCGTGCCGACTACGATATCCGCCGACAGATCCGTTTTAAACGCTTCGGGTTTGTTTTGCGAAAAACAGCCGCATACCGCGATTACCGCGTTTTTGTTTTGTTTTTTCGCGCGGCGTATCATCTGTTTTGATTTTTTGTCGCTGCCGGCCGTGACCGCGCAGGTATTGATCACATATACGTCGCATACATCCCCGAAATCTTTTATTTCAAATCCGGCGTCGGCAAAGCCGGTTATCACGCATTCGCTTTCATATTGATTTACGCGGCAGCCAAGCGTGCAGACGCCCGCGGAAAATTTTTTATCCGGCATTTTCTACAGCACGACCAATCCCGATAAAAACAAGGCGGCGAAAGCTGTGCTTATCGCGGCGGCTGCGATATACTCGCCTTTGCTCCCGGTTTTTATGTTCAGCAATTTTATGTTTTTTTTGGAAAACGGGAAAAGCACGGGGCATCCCCTCACAGTCAGCATATCCGCCAGCAAATGCGTGATATATCCTATGGTGAGCCCGGTTATGAGTATTTTGAATGTGGGTTCGCTTATGAAATATGTGGCCGCGAACAAAAACCCCGGCAATATGAGGGTGTGCATAAGCCCCCGGTGTTTGACCATGAATTTGAGGTGTTCTCTTATGAATTTTATCTTTGAAAGCGCCGTCAAAAGCAAAAACGGAAGAGCCACCATGCATACAATCAAAATCGCCTGCAAAAAACTTTTATCGGCGTCGGTATAGGCGTCAATCAAAAAGAATGTCACGGCCACAATGGCGAGCGAACCGAAAAGCGAGGACAAGGCGGTCATTATATTTTTTCTCGATTTGCCCAATTTTGAATTGTCATGGTCTATATCGGCCAGCATCGCGCCTATGGGAACCGCTATGACATAGAACATGTGCGTGGGTTCGTTTTGCGCCGCGACTCCGTAATACGCGGCGGCGCCTCCGGCGATTATACCTATGAATTTGTGAGTTTTTCCGTTCATCAAATATCCTTTCTCATATTCATCTGTTCATTTGTTCATTTGCCCGTTTTTAACGCGTACAGCCGGAATATCGTCAAAAACGCCTGCTCTCTCGAATAATATTCGCTCGGGTGGAAACCTCCGTCCGTATATCCGTTCATAATCCGGTTGTTTCTCATATCCATGCAGCCGGAAACATAATTTACCGCTCCGAAGGCCCACGGACTGAAATTTGATGTGTCGTTGAAGTCGACGGGTTCGGCGTTTATGTTTATATTTTCAAACAAGCCCACCCTCATGAGCATGGCGGCGGCTTCCTCCCTTGTTATTTTTCCTTCGGGGTCAAAAGTTTTGTCCCCTCTTCCGTTTATTATCCCGAGGGCGTAAGCTGAAAGTATATACAAGTCTTCCGTGTCTTTGAATATTCCGTATTCCATGGTTTTGCCGTTTTCGGCGAGTATTTCCGCGATGGGTTTTTTCTGGGTGACTTCCAGAAACCTGACGGCCAGCATGCAAAATTCCTCGCGTTTTATGGATGTGCGGAAGTTTTGCATATAGTTTTCCGGAACAAGGCCGTATCCGTACGCGTATCCCACTTCGTACAGCGCCCAATCCGAAGGCTTGTCCGCGTAATACGAGTATAAGTCGACTTTCTGGCCGGCCGCGTCCAAAACTTTTATCGTGTATTCCTCATTTGAGAATTCGCCCTTTTTGTACGGGAGGATCACGACGAAATAGTCGCCGGCCGCAAGCGGAATCTTTTCCGTTTTGAAATATTTCATGTCATCCGGCAATAAAACCCCTCCTTCGCCCACTTTGTAGGATTTGAGTTCCCTCTGATAGGCATCGTACAGTTTTATCGCCCAGAAATCCGAATTCACATTTGTGCCCACGGTGAATTTTATCTGGATTTCCGTGAATTCGCTTACGCATATCTTGAAATAATCCAAATCGTCGGCGCCCGAAATATCGCCGGTTATATCGGTATTGACAGAAAGCAGATTCGCGGTTTCAAGAGTGTTGTTGGGTTCGGCCTCATACAAGCCGTAGCCGGTGTTTTCATTTGAAAAATCCAATGTTATAATATAGTCTTCATTTGAGTAATTTATGATATTGTACGCGCTCACTTTTATGTAGTATGTCCCCGGCGAGAGCCTTATATCCTTCGAAAGCGAAGTTTTGTATCCGAAAGCCGGATTTTGGACTTCGCCTTCCGCTCCGAAATCGGCTTTATACACCGTTTCAAAGGGTGTAATGTCGCCTTTGAAAATTTCCGTCACCCAGTTGTTTTGATTTACGGATTCCGGCGTGGCAAACGATATGTTCACGCCGGTATTTAAAAGCAGTGTGAATTTGAAATAATCCACATCCGTATAATCGCTCAGATTCGCGGCTATGGGCTCTTTGGAAGTGAGGGCGTTGGCCATGTAGGCCGAATTGTTGTATTCGGTTTCGAAGAGCTCGGTTTCGGATTTTATCGCTTCTTTCGCTTCGGGGGTGTAATTTATTTTCACCGTGTAGGCGGCAGTCGAATAATCATACGCGTTTATCGGCAGAACCCGGATGAAATAACTCCCCGCCGGGACCCTTATCTTATTCGAGCTCTTCTTCAGGGTGCCCGTCAGGTAATTCAATTCGCCTTCGTCCCCGCATCTGCCAAAATAGAGCAACCTGTTGTTTTTGTCGAATATATTCAGTATCCAGGACTGTTTTGCCGGGTAGGACGGGGATATGAAATCCACAGTCACCGAACCGCTGTAACGGATCCCGAAATCGATATTGTTGAAATCGTCCGCGTTTTTGAGCTGCCCGGAGATTTCCATATTCACATTATACGCGAAATTCGGCACCTCGGTGGGATTGGCGTAAGTGTAGTCGTCGTCCTCCCGGGCGTCCGGCACCGGGGCGGATTCGGATTTGATTTGCAGGGTATAATCCGCGTTAGAGTGCGATTTTTCGTATATGTATATCACGATATGGTACAATCCGGGATCCAAAACCAGTTCCTCGGTGGCAAATGTCCTGAAACCGTTTACGGCAGAGCCGGTCCCTCCCGCGTAATATGTGGAAATTCCCCCTTTGGAATCCTGGAGATATATGGTCCACATATCGGAAAAGATAAAGTCGGGTGTCACTAATTCGATTTTCACTTCCCTGTGATTCGAGATCACAAAGCTGTAGTAGTCGCGGTCTTCCATATCGCTCAAATTGCCCGTGACGGCGGCGTTTAACAGAATATTCGTGGCTGTTTCGGGGGTGTCGTTGAATTCTTTTTCATAAGCGGAACTTCTTTCGGGGGTATAATCGGCAAAAACCGTATAATGCGCCCCCGAGAAGAAGGAAGAACTGTGCGCGGCGACTTTTATGTAATATTCGCCCGGGGGCAGGCGCAGTTTTTGCAGCCTGTTCGTCCTGATCATATTGATCACCTGCCCACCGGAACCCACGCGTTCCATTTGGAGCTGTTTTTCGTTTTTGTCGTAGAGCAGTATGACCCAGTTTCCCGAGTCGTTTTCGCTCCCCACGGAAAAAGACAAATTCAGCGCCCCGTGATAGGGCAGGCTTATCTTGAAATAATTCACGTCGGACGAAGATTTCAAATTGGATGAAACCGTGGTGTTCAGATTTATGGCGGCCGCCTTTTGGAGTATATCGTCGGAGCCGGCAACGAGAAGGGGCGCCGCCGTCAGAAAAGCCAAAACGGCCGCCGTCAGCAGAGATAGGATTTTGCGCGTCATTTTTGTTTTTGTTTTCATAAAAGTTTGCATCCGCCTTTCGGTTTTTATGGGGGTTGATATATATTCTATACCAAAAACAAAAAAAAGTCAATGATATATATAAATTTTGCAGTTTTTCCCGAATAAATTTAAAATAGAACTTGACAGAGAAAAAAATAAATGATATCATTATAGTAACAAAATCAAAAAGGCGGATCAAAACCCATGAGGCTCGATAAATACCTGAAAATTTCACGCCTTATAAAAAGGCGTACGGTCGCCTGCGAGGCGTGCGACGGGGGCAGGGTCGCCGTGAACGGCAAAACCGCGAAGCCTTCGCACGATTTGAAAGAAAACGATATTATAGAGATTTCGTTCGGCGAAAAAAAGCTCAAAGTAAAAGTCACCGAAATAAAAGAGCACGTGCAAAAGGCCGGGGCGGCCGATATGTACGAAGTGATGGGGCAGTAAACAATTAATTTCAGGCGGGGGGAGGCCGGAAAAATGACAAAAGCGAAACGCGACAAAAAACAGGAAAAAATCATAGCGAAAAAAATAAAAAAAAGCAAACTGGGGCTCATCCCCATGTTGGCGGTTGTGGTCATAATAACTTTGATTTCGATAAAAATTTTGCAAAATTTGGATTCGATCGGAAAAAACAGCGACCATATAGATTCGCTGAAACAGGAATACAACCACAAAAGGATAAATAACGAAGCGTGGGCGCAAAAAATCAAAGCGCCCGTCGACGATGAATACATCCGCGAAATCGCCAGAGACAGCGGATACCGGGATTTGGACGAGGATGTATATTATTTAAACGAAGGCGATTGAGCCGGGGGAATGTCATCGTTTATGAAAATCCAAAAAGGCGAAGTCATAGAAGGGAAAATCACGGGTATAACGAAATACGGGGTTTTTGTGGAAATAGACAATGAAAATTCCGGCATGATCCATATATCCGAAATATCTTCCGGATTCATAAAAGACATAAACGAAGTGCTGAAAATAAACCAGACGGTAAAAGCCGTAATCATCGGCGTAGCCGAAAACGGAAAATTGGCCCTCTCCATCAAACAGCTGTCCAAAGAAAACAAAGCGGCACAAAGCGCGGCGGAACCCGCCCGGCCGCAGCGCGATTTTGAGGACATGATGAACAAATTCAAACGCGACAGCGAAGAAAAAATGGCGGAAATAAAATTCCCGGAGCCCAAAAGAACCGGCAGACAGCAAAAGGGGAGAAAAGAGTGATGTTCTGTATAACAAATGCCCGCGTGTATACCATGGCCAAAAAAAGTAAAGCTGAGGATATAATAGAAAACGGTTACGTGAAAATCTCCGGGGGCTTGATTTGCGAAGTCGGGCACATGAGCGCTCTCGCAGCCGGTTTTGACGGAGAAACAAATATAATCGACGCGGGCGGAAAATGGCTTTTGCCCGGTTTTATCGACGCGCATACGCATATTGGGATGTATGAGGACGGACTGAGAAACGAAGGCGACGATCTAAACGAAGTCACCGACCCCTGCACGCCGCAGCTGCGCGCGATAGACGCCGTAAACCCGATGGACAGGGCGCTCTCCGAGGCGCTGGCGGCGGGGGTTACATGCGCCGCCACGGGGCCGGGCAGCGCGAACCCGATAAGCGGGCAGTTTGCCGTGATAAAAACCTTCGGGAACAGAATAGACGACATGACGATAAAAAAATACGCGGGCATGAAATTGGCCCTCGGCGAAAACCCGAAAGGCTGTTACGGGTCAAAACAGCAAACTCCGCAAACGAGAATGGCGACCGCTTCGATAATCCGGGACAATCTCAAAAAAGCGGCCGAATACGAAAAAAAAGAGAAAGAAAAAGATTTCGACATGAAATCGGAAGCGCTTCTGAGCGTCATAAAAGGAGAAATTCCCGCGTATATACACGCGCACAGGGCCGACGATATATTCACCGCGATCAGGATATGCAAAGAATTCAACTTGGATTTCGTAATAATCCACTGCACGGAAGGGCACCTCATAGCCGACTCGCTATCTAAAGAAAATGTCCGGGCGGTTGTAGGCCCGATACTCTCCGACCGGAGCAAGCCCGAATTGAGAAACCTCGAATTGAAAAACGCCAAAGTGTTGGATGAAGCGGGGATTTTGTTTTCCATCACCACCGACCATCCCGTGACCCCGCTGCAGTATCTGCCTTACTGCGCGGCGCTTTCGGTCAAGGGCGGCTTGGATTTTTACAGCGCGTTAAAGGCGATAACCATCAATCCCGCGGTCATTTTGGGTATCGACGACATAGTCGGGTCGATTGAACCGGGCAAGCATGCCGATATGGTGCTGTACGGAGACAGCCCCTTTGATATATTGAACAACGCCGAAATCGTGATTGTAAACGGAAATATAGTGGCCGGAAATGCGTGAAATCGATTCAGCGCTCATAACGCGCGCCATAAAAGAAGCTTTTATCGAAGCCAATTTGAATTTGCCCGAGAGTTTGGCAAACTGCATAAAAGACAGCGCGAAAGCCGAAAAACTTCCGCTGGCAAAAAATGTGCTCGCCAAACTCGCGGAAAATATAACCCTCGCCAAAGAAATCAACGTGCCCATATGCCAGGACACCGGAATGGCGGTGGTTTTCGCGTATATAGGCCAAGATGCGCACATTGCAGGCGGGCTCTTTAAGGATGCTGTAAATCAGGGCGTCCGCGAGGCGTATACGGACGGGGACCTGCGCTTTTCGATAGTAGAGGATCCCCTTCGGCGGACAACAAACACAAACGACAACACTCCCGCCGTCATCCATGTTGAAATCACCGAAGGGGACAAAATAGAATTCATCTGCGTGCCCAAAGGCTTCGGAAGCGAAAACGCGAGCAGGATAAAAATGTTCGAGCCGTCGGCAGATGAAAACGATATAATAGATTTTATCGTCGAAACGGTGAAAATCGCGGGGGGAAACCCTTGCCCGCCCGTGGTGGCGGGGGTTGGAATCGGCGGGGACTTTGAATACTGCGCCATCTTAGCCAAACGCGCCTTGACACGCGATATCGGAAAGGGCAGCCCGGATGCGTTTTACCGCGCCATAGAGCAAAAAGCCTTGGAGAAGATAAACGAAACCGGAGTCGGGCCCCAGGGGTTCGGCGGCAAAACGACGGCTTTCGCGGTAAATGTCGAAACTTTTCCCACGCATATAGCGGGGCTGCCGGTGGCGGTCAATATCTGCTGCCATGTGTGCCGGCATAAGAAGATTGTAATATAAAGCCTAAGGAGAATACAAAAACCATGATGATAACGATAATAGGCAGGGGACATTCCGGAACCAGGGCGATTTCGCACACCTTGAGCAAAAGCGGGGTTTTTATGGGAGATTTGCAAAACGGTTCGGGCGATTTGCTGCCGCCTCAGAAAATGTACGAAGCATGCAGGATTTTCGCGAAATATGTGGAGCACGGGGGAGGGCTCGGCTGGGATTTTTCAAAAGTTTTATCGATGGAACCCGTGCCGGAATTCAAGCGCCTGATTGAGGAATACCTTGTAAGCGTTTTAAATTTTGAAAACGGAGCCAAAGGCTGGAAAATTCCGGAAACCACTTTGGTGTATCCGTGGATCATAAAGATGTTTCCCGATATAAAATACATCCATTGGGTCAGGGACCCCAGGGACTGCATCCTGGGGTCGCATCTGACCGACGATCTGCACGATTTCGGAATTGATTATCCCGAAACGGATGACATCCGCGAAAAAAGGGCGTACAGCTGGAAATATCAAAGGGAACTCATGAAAGCTACCCCCGACCCGAAAAACCTGATAAAAATAAGATTTGAGGACATGGTGCAAAACCAGGACGAAGTCTTAAAGAAGCTCGAGGGTTATCTGGGAGTAAAAATGGCGAAAATAGAGATGAGGCCCGATTCCGTGGGGCGCTGGAAAAAGGAACCGGGCAGATATATGTATGATTTTTTCGCCGAGGATATGGCGGAATGCGGATACGAGGTCTGATTCTCAGATCAGCGACGTTTTGGGCGCGAATATATAATCGGCGAATAACTGCGCGATTTTTGCTTTTTTGGCGTCTCCGCTGTGTATAACGATGCGGTAACTGTATGTCACAGACCCTCCGGCGGGGATTGTGACCGGTCCGCCGAGGTGAAAATTGTTGGGGGCCATGAGCCCGTAGTCGCGGGTGTGAAAGTAGGTGGGATAACCCGGATTTTGGGGGTTGTCGAGTATCGCCACCCCGTTGACGCCGCCTTTTTCGCCCGTGCCGCTGTAATCGTTCCAATGGGCGCGGCGCATCCATATCTCGCTTTCGTTGACCCCTCCGAATGAATTTTCTATCCTGCCGCCGTTTGGAACCGTGTAATTGTCCGCCATTCTCACCGCTAAAGGCCCCGCCTCTTTGGTCGCGCCGAGCGTTACTTCCCCGTAATTCGCCGTCAGTGTGAGCGATACGTCGATTATGCGCCGGCTCTTTGGGGTATTGTAAAAGGTGATTTTCGTCGAGTCGTCGGCTATGGGCGATTTGTCATGGTGAGTCCAGAGGTTGTTCGCGGTGAACCGCGTATATGCGGGGCCGTTTTGTATGTCTGTGATTTCTTTGTTTAGAATATACCCGTGCCCGGCGGGTTCGTTCCAGGTGTCCGTGCCGTTTATGTCGCCGTGCGAAAACCATATTCCGCGGTGATGCGGGTGCTCGGGGCCCGCGTAGTTGTGGCGCGTGATCAATTCGCCTTTTTTGCCGTAAAAGGGCCCGAGATACGGTTTGGGGATATCCGTTCCGAAATAATATGAGCTGTATTTGCTGCCGTTTAAAAATATGTCGACCGAACCGGCGCCGGCGGCGGATTTGGCGGTTTTGAGCGGCGAGAGCTCAAATTCGCCGATATCGAATGTCAGCTCCGAGCCCGCTTTCAGCTCGGGCGCGATGAAAACGTATTCATGCATCCCCTCGATTGTCATTCCGGCGTACTGCACCGGGATGACGGTGTTTTTTCCGGCCAAGGCGAAATCGCGGCTGAAAAGCAGGGTTTTGCTCCTAAAATATACGGGGCAGCCGGTACGTTCGTGATTCCCCGCTTCGACTTTCAGTTTCATAAATTCACCTCCATAATTATTTAATCAATCACGATATCAGTTTCGCTATCATTTCCACCCTTGAAAAATCCGCGTTCGGCGGAACATTGTCCGACATTCCCAGAATAAATCCGGGCATTCCCTTCAAGGCGAGTATCGTCGATTCGATATAGTTTTCAAATTCCGCCGGGGATATGACGTCGGCACAGACCATAACCGCCGGGATTCCGCCCTGCAGCGCCACTTTGCCGTCGAGCGCCTCGAGCGCGTTTTTCAGCGATATATCCGCCATGGGGCTTGTGACGACGGCTTCCACCACTTCGATGCCGGTTTCGGGCAAGAGCGGCAGCAGATGCTGTGTGCGGCCGCACCAATGCGCCGCCAATATTTTTCCGGAACCTTTCAGCGCGCTTTTGCATTCCTGATAAAACCCGACTGCATAGCGTTTAAATAACTTCGGGGAAATCATGACTTCATCCATGTTGTCCCCGAACTCTATGACGTCGGCGGTAGTGCCGGCCAGCATTTTGAATGCTTCGACATATTTTTTGTGATATACCGAAAGCAGGCATCCCACATCCTCGGGATAATCTTCCATCAGATAAAACGCGTTCATATAGCCCGCGTCGGTTTTGGCGAACTGGATCAGCGGCACGCATAAGAGCTGATGCAGTACAATGCCGTCATCTCCCGTTTCTTTTAATGCCTTACGCGCGTTTTCAAAATCCACAGAATAATCGGTGCCCTGCGCGATATATGTCATCACGCGGAGGCTTTGCCGGTCGGTGATAAAATGTTTGGTATGGGCGTATGAACTGTGTTTTGATTCGGAGGGCATGAATTCTTCGTAAACGGTTCCGACCGGCGTGGTTATTTCATGGTAACTCGCGCCGTTTGGGCGTTTGCCGGAGGTATGTTTGATTTTTGGGTCCTGGCTTGTCAAAAGGGCGCCCGCGCGGTTCCAGATGGAGGCGCCGATGGCGCGCACTATGTCGTTGCGGCTTTTATTGACATATGCCTCCGGCAGTGTGGCCCCGGCGCCGTTTACAGCCAGCCAGTAATCGAAGTTGGGCGCCCAGACCAATTCTCCGTCTGTGGGATCCCGGCGCATTGCGGCCAAATAACGTTCCCGTTTTGTCATAAAAAATTCCTTTCGTGAATTGAAAATTATTAATTTCCCTCGAGTTCATCGAGCGTTTTTTGTATCGCGTTATTTATTTTCGCTTCCGCTTTCTCAAATTGCGAAACGAACGTGTCGGCTTTTCCCGAATTCGATATACCGCCGAACAAGCTGCCTATCTCCCCCCAGTTATATAGATATGAGAGGTCCAAAATCCTGTTGTTCAGGATTATATCCAGCATTTCCATCGAATCCTCGTCGCGTATCAGTTTGTTTGTCACAGTTACGTCGTAATACGCAGGCATCACGTACTGCTTTGAATAATAGCCCATCGCGGAAAGTACGTTGCCAGCCCGCTCGGTATCCGTGCAGGTTACCGGAATGACGGTGTAAGTCGCCCAGGCGTTGGCGACCATTGCCCCGTATTGTTTTTGATTTTCATCGTATTTCGGAATGGGCAGTATGGCAAAATCGGCGTTCATGCTGCGCAGTTCAAAGCTGAACAAAAGCTGGTTTGAATGGAACATGATTTCATTGTCCCGGAATTTCGGCATTATGAAGTCAAAAAACACATTGTTATACCCCGCCGTTATATCTTCCGCGGCCACAGTCGTGTTTTTGTCCTTGAGAATGGGGACGACTTTGTCCACTATGCCCGCGATTCTCTCCGTATTCGGTTCGAACACGGGTATATCTTCGTCATTTTTCGGCGTGAGATATTCCCCCGCGCTGGTCACCGCCGTCTGTAAATATATATACTGCGTGACAAAGCCCACCTGGTCGTTTTTGTCGATTACTCCGTCGCCGTTTAAATCCTTTGTCGCCTGTTTCGCAATGCCGTACATGGCGTCCCAGGTCCATTTGCCGTCTCTGACCATTTGATACAGGTCTCCGACCGAATAATCCTGCATCAGTTTTTTGTTGGTGAAAATGGCCATGGGCGCTATGGCCGAATACAGGTTCACATCGCCGATTACCGCGCTGAGCCTGCCTCCGATCGACATGGCTTTTACGGAATTTTGGTCCCACCAGCTTTTTGACAAATCGAGCGAAGGTATCGAAAACAGATCGAAAGCGGTGTTTTTTTTGCTGAGGGCGGCGGGCAGGGAATCCCCGAGCAAAAAAGCCGCATCGAACAGATCGTCCCCGGCGAGAACCGCTTTTGTGAATTTCGCGGCAAAATCGCCCCTGTTCGGATATGTGACCGGCACTATGTCAAACTCGATATCGTAAAGGGCCTCCACATCCCGGTTTCTTTTGTAAACCGCGTCGTTTAACGGCTCCCCGGTATCCTGCTCCGCCATGATTTCGGATATGGCGGCGATTTGCCATGTACCCGTGGGTTTTCCGTCATAACCGAGTATAGTGAATTTGTACCCGCCGTAACCGGTTCCCTCCGCGGGGATAAATTCCGGCTTGGTTTCTTCTGTATCGCCGGTTTTTGAAATATCGCCCGTTTCGCCTTTGTTTTCCTGCTCAACGCTTTTTTCGGGGGCGCTGCATGAAATCAAAAAGATGAGCGCCAAGGCAAAAATCAATATCATCGCCGCTGTTTGTTTCATAATTCAAACCATCCTTATCCGAATTTCTTTTTATCCATTATATCACGGTTTGTCGTTTGTTGCAACAGTTATGGCAAAATATTTACCGCGTTTTTGTAATTTGTTCTTGTAAATATGATTTTTTTATGGTAGAATATACAAAGGCATATTAAAAAAAGAGAGGGCGCAAAAACAATGTCCGCCGAACTGCAAACCGCCGCCGATATAAAATACATCGACATAAGGATGAAAAAAAAACCGAAAAACAATTCCGCAATCATATATATCATAAAAGACGCGGGCGAATTGTTTGTGAAAGTACTGCTCTTTTTGTTGTGCTGTGAAAATCCGGAAAAAATAGATTTTGAATTTATGAAACACAGCGTCAAATCCAAAAACGCCGAAAACGGGGAAATCCTGGAGGCGCTCGATTTTTGGAAAGACAGGGATATATTGAGTTATGAAATAACTTCCGAAACCAATACAAAAGGCCTGAATATAGAAAATGTGATCAATATCATGCTCAATGTGAGAAGGGATATAAACATATTAAACGGCAAAGAGGAACCGGAGGAAATAGAATATCAGCAAGGACTTGGAATATATGAAGAAAAGATAACAGAGGTCAAAACCGAAGATAAGCCCGCAGCAAAGGCCGAACCGGTTTCGGTGGACCAGGTCTGTGAATCGCTTGAAACAAACGAAGAATTCAAGAGGCTTATCCATGAAATCCAAAACCAAATGAAGCTCATTCTAAATACCGCCGAATATGTGATTATGTATAACCTCCATGAGACAAACGGAATGGAAGTGAATCTGATACTCGAGCTCTCGAGGATATGCGCCGAAGAGGGGAAAAACAATATACGATATTTGGAAAAAGTGGCGCTCGGGATGCTGTCCGAAGGTATTTTGAAATTGAGCCAGTATGAAGGCAAAATCGAGGAAATGCAAAAAATCAAGGAATTTGAGGAAAAAATCAAAATAATATTTGAAGCGGAAACGAAAAAACTGACTTCAAAAGAAAGAAACTATATCAAAAAATGGGCCAAGGAATACAATTTCACCGACGATATGCTTTCGGAAGGCTACAAGCAGTGCCTCAAATATACAGAGAGGCTTTCTTTTGAATATATAAACACCATATATTCAAACTGGCATGAAAAAGGCTTCGCGACGCTCGACGATATAAAAAACGAATTCGCGTCAAACGGAGGCAATTCCAAAAAAAACGACAGCAAAAAAAACGCGGGATACAACGTGGAACAGTTCTTTGAAAAATTAGTCAAAAATCTTTGAGGTATGGTATGGCGTACAACAGCACAGTGGTCCGGAAAGTTCTGGACGATTTCGACAATAAATCCAAAACGGCGGTTACAGACGCCGCGAAGAGAAAAAAAGAGCTGTATGACAAAATTCCGGAACTTTGGGAAACAGATAAAAAATTGGAGGAAACCCACAAGGAACTCGCAGCCGTAATATTCTCGGGGAGCGGCTGTGAGCTGAAAATGGAAGAGGCGAAAAAAAAGAACCGGGATTTGATCGCAAAACGAAATTCGCTGCTTGAAAAAGCGGGATATGACAAAGCTCACACAGACCCGGCTTATGAATGCGCGGCCTGCGAGGACACCGGATATCAGGAAGAATTGATGTGCGAATGTTTGAAAAAAGCGCTCGCGGCGGAGAGCATAAACCATTCGGGGCTCGGCAGAGCCATAAAAAATCAAACTTTTGAAAATTTCAACCTGAATTACTACGACAAAAAAAAATCTTCGGACGCGGAGCAAAGCGAAAGCCCGTACAGGCACATGAAAGAAGTATGCGAAGAATGCAAAAAATTCGCGGAAAATTTCACAAACGCCGAAAATCCGGAAAAACACGTCAAAAACCTGATGTTCATAGGCCCTTCGGGATTGGGCAAAACGCATATGTCCTCTGCGATAACCTGTGAAGTGATAAAAAGGGGCTGCGATGTTTTTTACGATTCGGCGCAGAGCATACTGTATTCATTCGAAAAAGAGAGATTTTCGAAGGCGGGCTCATTCGATTCCGAAATCATCGACAGGTACATGAGCTGCGACCTTTTGATCATCGACGATCTGGGCACGGAATATTCGGGGAATATGGCCCTCTCTTCGCTGTACAACCTCATAAATATGCGGCTGCTCGAAAAGAAAAGCATGATAATAAGCACCAACCTGACAGGAAGCGAGATGCAAAACAAGTACGACGCGAGGATCATGTCCCGTATAATCGGGGAATTTACGATTTTGAATTTTATCGGAGAAGACATAAGATTGAAAAAGAGGTAAACGGAAAATGAGCGATACAAAAGATTTAAAGGCGAGATATGTCAAATTAAAACAAAAATTGTTTGATATGCGGTATTCCTATCTCAACGAGCCGCAGCGCGAAGCCGTCTATACGAATGAGGGCCCGCTTTTGATCCTCGCGGGGGCGGGGAGTGGAAAAACCACCGTTTTGGTGAACAGGATAGCCTTTCTTATAAAATACGGCGGCGCCTATTTCAACGGCGAACCCGGCGAAATAAACGAATCCGAAATCGAAACGCTCGAAACCGTTTTAAAATACGCGCAAAAATCAAATCCGGAGGAATTGGATGATATTCTGAGCCGGTTTTCGCACCGGCCGTGTCCGGCCTACTCCATTTTGTCGATAACATTCACAAATAAGGCCGCCAATGAAATGAAAAACCGCCTGAAAAACATCCTCGGGGCCGCAGCCGACGACATATGGGCGGGGACTTTTCATTCCGTGTGCGTCAGGATGCTGCGGCGGTATATAAACAGGCTGGGATATAATTCCAGTTTTACGATTTACGATTCCGATGATGTGAGGCGCCAGATAACGGCGATTATGAAAGAATTCAATATAAGCGACGAAACTCTGCCCGTCAGGTACGTGGCCACCGCCATAAGCAGGGCAAAAGACGATTTGAAATATCCCGAAGAATTTACCGCTGATACAAGCAACCCGAAAGAGAGGGATACAAAAAAAATATATACGGAATATCAAAAAAGGCTGAAGCTCTCAAACGCGCTGGATTTTGACGACATAATCGCGCTTACGGTCAAAATTCTGGAAACCGATAGTGAAGCAAGGGAATATTACAACAATAAATTCGAGTATATATTGGTGGATGAATATCAGGACACGAATTTCGCGCAGTACGCGTTGATTTCGATGCTGTCGCAAAAACACAACAACGTCATGGTGGTGGGCGACGACGACCAGAGCATATACAAGTTCAGGGGAGCGACCATAGCGAATATTTTGAGTTTTACAAAAAAATTCGAAAACGCCAAACTCATCAAACTCGAGCAGAATTACCGCTCTACCAAAACGATATTGGACGCGGCGAACGGGATCATAAAAAACAACGAAAGCCGGATGGGCAAAGCGCTCTGGACCCAAAAAGACCACGGATCCAAAATCGTGCTCAGGGAAACCAACAACCAAAACGACGAATCGGATTATATCACCGACGAAATAATAAATCTGACGGAAACAAAAAGCAAAATATACAAGGATTTCGCGGTGCTGTACCGCGTGAACGCGCAGTCCGCCAATATCGAAACCGCTTTCGCGAAAGCCTCGATACCATACAGGGTGTTGGGCGGCATACGCTTTTATGAAAGAAGAGAAATAAAGGATATGATGGCGTATTTTTGCGTGGTGAACAACACCGCCGATTCGGCCAGGCTGAAACGCATTATAAACGTCCCCAAAAGGAGCATAGGCGAGGCGACCATTGCGGCAATTGAACAAACCGCGTCAAATGAAAGCCGGAGTATGTTTGAAATTATAGCGAATGCGGACAAATATCCGATGCTGAGCCGGAACGCGGTCCGCATGAAAGCTTTCGCCGACCTGATAAATAATTTTATAGAGCTCGAAAAGAGAGAATCCCTGCCGGATTTTTTCGAAAAGGTGTTTGATTTGAGCGGTTACAGGAGCATGCTCGAGGAAGCGGGCAAAGAAGGAGAGGACCGTTTGGACAATATCAAAGAACTCATCTCGCAGGCTATCACATATACGGAGGCAAAACGCGAGGAGCTGCGTGAATGGGGGGAATTGGAGGAAATAGAGGCTCAGGGTTACGGCAGCAGAGCTTCCAGCCTGACGGGATTCCTGGAGGAAGTCGCGCTCATATCGGACATCGACAATTACGACGAAAGCGCCGACGCAGTCACCCTGATGACGATACACAGCGCGAAAGGGCTTGAGTTCCCGGTCGTTTTTTTGCCCGGTTTGGAAGAAAATCTGTTTCCCTCGAGATTGTCCGCCGACAAACCGGATGAACTCGAAGAAGAGCGCCGGCTCGCGTATGTGGCGGTCACCAGGGCCAAAGAACAGGTGTTTATATCATATGCCAAAGAAAGGCTGCTCTACGGGCGGACGGGATTCAATAAAATATCGAGGTTCGCCGAAGAAATACCGAAAGAGACAGTCGAGCACATGAGGATACCCGACAGCGAACGCCGCCGGAATCCGCCGGGCTTCGGTTCACAGAGAAGATATCCCCCGAAAATATCGCTGCACAGCGAGCTGGCCACCGACTACACGACCGCCAGCGCCCGGGTGAACAAAAACCGTGACAGCGTCGAATCCGGATATACTCAGATATTCAACCAAGGCGATATGATCCGGCACCCGAATTTCGGCGACGGCTTGATAATCAAAGCGACCGATCTGGGGGGGGACACATTGTACGAGGTGGCTTTTGAGACGGTGGGAACCAAAAAGATCATGGGCACATACGCGAAATTCAAGTTGAAAAATTAATAAGGGAGAAATAATATACAATGATTGAATTTGAAAAACATTACAACGGCTTGGAAATTGAAAAGGAAATGCAGAAATATTGGGCCGAGAATAAAATCTATGATTTTGCATATGATCAAACCCGCCCGCTGTACACCATCGACACCCCGCCGCCCACCGTGAGCGGCAGCCTGCACATCGGCCATATTTTCAGCTATACGCAGGCGGAAATGATTGCGAGATTCAGGAGGATGCAAAACTGCAACGTATTTTACCCGTTCGGCTTCGACGACAACGGGCTGCCCTCCGAACGCTTGGTCGAAAAAGAAACGGGAATCAAAGCCCGGGATCTTCCCAGAAGCGAATTTTGCGAAAAATGCATCGAAACCACGCAAAAATACGAAGATGAATTTATGGCGCTCTGGAAATCGATGGGGTTTTCCTGCGACTGGAACCTGCAATATTCGACAGTGAGTGCAAAAACCCAGCGCCTCTCGCAAAAATCCTTCATAGAGCTGGCACGGGCGGGGCACGCGTATATAAAGGAAGCCCCGGTTTTGTGGTGTACGGAATGCCAGACCTCGATAGCGCAGGCGGAACTCGAAACGGTGGAAGACGTCGAAACCGCTTTTAACTATATCCCCTTCATGTCGGAAGGCAGCCCGCTGATAGTCGCCACTACGCGCCCGGAATATTTATACGGATGCGTATGCCTTTTTGTAAACCCGGAGGATGAGAGATATGCCTCCTATGCGGGCAAGAGCGCGACTGTCCCGTTATACAATTACGAAGTGCCGATATTGACCGATGAAAAAGTCGGCATGGACAAGGGCACGGGAGTTGTCATGTGCTGTACATTCGGCGACAGCACGGACGCCGAGTGGTATGAAAAATATGAGCTGCCCTACCGCAAAATACTGCTTTTCTCCGGCGTCATAGCGGACGACGTGCCGTATATCGCCAATATGAAAGTCCCCGCCGCGAGAAAGGAAATCATAAGGCTCTTGGATGAAAACGGGTTGCTTTGCAAAACCGAAAAAATGACGCACACCGTCGCCGCGCACGAGCGCTGCGGCACGGAGGTCGAAATCATCCCCTCGAGGCAATGGTATATCGACGTGCTGAGCAAAAAAGAGGAACTGCTGGCGGCGGGCGATAAAATAAAATGGTACCCCGCGAATATGAAAAACAGATATGTCAGCTGGGTCGAAAATCTGAAATGGGACTGGTGCATATCGCGCCAGCGTTATTTCGGGATACCGATACCCGTTTGGTACTGCGAAGTTTGCGGCACGCCTGTATTCGCGAAAACCGAGGATCTGCCGGTAAACCCCATGGAGACGGACTATCTCGGCGTATGCGAATGCGGTTCTTGCTCGTTTTTGCCGGAAAAAGCGATTTTTGACACGTGGGCCACTTCCTCGATCACGCCGCAGCTGAATCTCGAAACAGCGGGCGTACTCGGCATTCCGGAGAGCGAGTTCATGCCCATGAGCATGAGGACGCAGGCGCACGACATCATCAGGACATGGGCCTTTTACACCATCACGAAAAGCCTGTATCATACAGGCGACATACCGTGGAAAGAGATCATGATCTGCGGGTTCGTTTCCGCCAAGGCAGGGGAAAAAATAAGCAAATCCAAAGGCAATTCGAAATTTTCGCCGCAGGCGCTCATCAGCGAGTATTCCGCCGATGCGCTCCGTTACTGGGCGGCGAATGCGAGAGTTGGCACGGACACGTTTTTTGACATCGCCGAAATGCAGGATTCGTCAAAACGCCTGATAACGAAACTCTGGAATTCGGCAAAATTCGCGCTTTCCCATTTGAGCGATTTCGATCCGGCGTATGAACCGGAGCACATGCTGCCCGTCGACAGGTGGATCATCGAGCGCACGAACGAAACGATACTCGAAGCCGCGAAATGGCTGAACGAATACGAAATCGGCTTGTCGAGAAAAGTCGTCGATGATTTGTTTTGGAAAGATTTGTGCGACAATTATATAGAAATAGTAAAGGAAAGGCTGTATCAGCCGGACATCCACGGTTTCGAAGAGAGAAAATCCGCCCAGAAGGCGATATATTACTGCCTTTTCAACATACTCAAAATGTACGCGATATATATCCCGCATGAAACGGAGTATATTTATAAAAAAGGGTTCGAAAATTTCGAAAGCGAAATATCGATTCACCTGACAAAGTGGGAAAAACCCGAGCCGGCGGACGCGGAGATTTTAAATTTCGGGGAGGCTTTGAAACAGGCGGTCTTCGAAGTGAGAAAATACAAAACCGAAAATAACCTGTCGATGCGCTCCGAAGTGGAGGAAGCGGTTATATGCGCCCCCGTCAAATACCGGCAATGGTTTTCCGAAACCGAAAAAGACTTTATCTCGTGTTCCCGCGCGGAAAAAATCACGTATAACTGGCAGGAGTGAAAGTATGACGGAGTCAATTGATCTGAAAAGAATATTCAAAAAAAGGAAAATCAATTATAAGGAATTTTTCGGATTTGCGAAAGATAAAAAAGAGAGATATGAATTAATCGAAGGCAAAATCTGTTTGATGGCTTCGCCGTCGACAAACCATCAGAGAATTTTGGGAGCGGTTTACGCGGAGCTGCGCGGATATTTGAAAGGCAAAGCCTGCGAGTCGTTTGCGGCTCCGCTCGATGTGGTTTTATTCGAAAAAAACAAAAAAAATGAATGCCGGAATGTTTTCCAGCCCGATGTTTTTGTCGTTTGCGACCCGAAAAAAATATCTGAAAACAATATAAACGGCGCCCCGGATTTTGTCGTCGAAATCGTGAGCCCGGCAAATCCCGAAAATGATTATTTCTATAAATTAAACGCATATATGACCTATGGGGTGCGCGAATACTGGATCGTAAATCCCGAAACAAAACAAATTTTGGTGTACACAAAGTTAAAAAACAAAGAAATCCGGCTTTTTTCCCACACATTCGAAGATAAAATAAAAGCGGGCATTTTCGAGGGTTTTGAAATGGATTTCGGCGAATTTTTATAGGACGGTTTTTTATGAAAAATTATTATTCGACGATGGACAATATAGTATTGACATTTTCAAATATTGAAAAAGTGAATGAATTTGACTCAATAACAGTTCTGTTTGAAAGGGCAAATAAAAACGGGTTTGATTTTGCCGAGGGAAAATTGCCGAACAATATATTTTATAAATCCTATGGTTTTTCTGAAGACGAATTAATGGAATTGGAAAATTATTTACTCCGAAATTCGTTTTTAATATGGGAAATCGCAAGAGAACAGAGAGGTGGTATCAGCATTTTGGAACAATGTGAAAGGTCAAAGGGTGGTTAAACCTCACAGTGAGGTTTAACCAAAAAAATGAAATAAAGTGTGAATGGGTTTAAACATGGACAAACGCGGAAATACGATTGAAAATAAGGCAAGCGGCGAGCGTACTACCGTTCAAAACGGTTGGCTTTATTTCACTAATTTTAAAGCCGGATGGCGGCTGTATAAAAAAAGCGCAAACGACGGCCGCGCTATGAGATTAAACGATGATTGCAGCACATATATCAACGTAGCGGACGACTGGGTTTATTATGTGAATGGGTTCGCCTACGGCAATCTTTACAAGATACGAACAGACGGCAGCCAAAAGACGAAACTTACCGAAGACGAAGGTATCCTCGCCGCGGTAAAAAGCGATTGGATTTACTATTTTAACCGAAATGACGGCAATAAATTTTATAAAATGAATACAGACGGCGGCGATAAGACAAAAATAAACGACGATTTGCGCGAGTTTATTTGCCTTGACGGCGATTGGGCCTATTACAGCAATGTAAGCGACGGCAATAAATTGTATAAAATACGAACAAACGGCGAAATCAGGACAAAACTCAACGATGACAGCAGCAGTTTTATCGACATAGCGGACGATTGGATATATTATCAAAATATAAATGACGACGGTAAAATCTATAAAATGCGAACGGACGGCGGCGATAAAACCAAACTCAACGACGAGCGCAGTTATGAAATTAAAGTGATTTGTGACTGGGTCTACTATTTCAATTTCGACGACGAAACCGTTATGTACAAGATACGAACAGACGGAACAGAGCGCCAGTTTGCGGATCCTGACCGAAAAGATCCGGTTTTGCCGCCCGAATCGCAGCAAAAAGTGCTGACTAAAGAAGAAGCGAATAAATTGACGGGCGAGACTATCGTTATACCATACGGTTATACGCGAATCAAACACGGAGCGTTTAGTGAACGGCAAGATATGAAAAGCGTTGAAATACCAGGCAGCGTTGTAAAAATCGGGGCGAAAGTGTTCTATAAATGCACTAACCTGACAAGCGTGATTATACCGGACAACGTAACGGATATCGGGCAGGAAGCATTTTTCGGCTGCTCTGATTTGAAAAATATAAACCTCCCCGGCAATTTGACCAAAATTTCTTCCGATATGTTTTCGTATTGCAGCAGCTTGATAAACGCGGAAATACCCGGCAGCGTCACAAGTATCGGCGCCAGGGCATTTATGCATTGCACAAGCCTGACAAGTATGGTTATACCCGAAAGCGTGACGGTTATTTACGAAAAGGCTTTTATGGGCTGCGAAAATTTCAGGGATATAAGCATACCGAAAAGCGTAAATATTTATCACATGGTATTCGAATATTGCGAAAAATTGCATATCCGCCGTC
>WQXD01000015.1 GCA_009785015.1 Oscillospiraceae bacterium
CCCCCCTGATATTATATATATTTATACCTATATATTTATTATATCAGGTTAATTACATCTTTGTCAAGCTTTCCCTTGTCATCGCCAAAAAATTTTCGGGGGCGTATTGCAAATTTTTTTAATATGTGATATACTTGAAATCATAAAGACCAAAAATACGAAGCGGGGATTTTGACGATGGTGCGCACAAAAATAAAAGACATATACAAATGCCCGGAACGCTACGCGGGCGAAAGCGTGACTGTGGCGGGCTGGGCGCGCTTTATACGCGCGGGCGGGGCAGTCGGGTTTATCGAGCTCAACGACGGCAGTTTTTTTAAAAATCTGCAGCTTGTTTTCGAGAGCAAAAACATAGACAATTACAGCGCCGTCGCCGCGCAGAACGTGGGGGCGGGGTTTGTCGCCGAGGGCAGGATTGTAGAAACGCCCGATTCAAAGCAAAAATTCGAAATGCATGTCGAAAAAATCGAAACGGAAGGGGCTTCCGCCCCCGATTACCCCCTTCAAAAAAAACGCCACTCGCCGGAATTCTTGAGGGAGATCGCCCACCTCCGGCCCAGGACCAATTTGTATTCGGCCGTATTTAAAATACGCTCCGAGGCGGCATACGCGATACACGCGTTTTTTAACGGGCGGGATTTCGTCTATGTCAACACGCCGATAATAACCGCTTCCGACTGCGAGGGCGCGGGAGATATGTTCAAAGTCACGACTTTGGAAAACACCGCCGATTACCAAAGGGATTTTTTCGGCAAAAAGGCGTTTCTTACGGTTTCGGGACAGTTAAACCTCGAATGTTTCGCTATGGCGTTCGGAAATGTCTATACTTTCGGGCCCACATTCAGGGCGGAAGCCTCCAACACGCAGAGGCACGCCGCCGAATTTTGGATGATCGAGCCCGAAATGGCGTTCGCCGACCTGGCCGACGATATGGAACTCGCGCGCGATTGTTTGGTTTTTGTGACGGATTATGTGCTTAAAAGCTGCGGCGAAGAGCTCGAATTTTTAAACCGGTTTTCCGACCCCGGGCTGCTTGAGCGGTTGGAGAAAATAACAAAGGCGAAATTCGGGCACATAACCTACTCGGAGGCGGTGGACCTGCTCTTGAAATGCGGGCAGAAATTCGAATATCCGATAAAATGGGGTATGGACATTCAAACCGAACATGAGCGTTACCTGTCCGAAAAAGTTTTTGAGGGGCCGGTATTCGTGACCGACTATCCGGCAGCGATCAAATCGTTCTATATGAGAAGAAACGGCGACGATAAAACGGTCGCCGCGATGGATCTGCTCGTGCCGGGGGTAGGCGAGCTTATCGGCGGCTCGCAGAGGGAGGAGCGCTGCGACAAACTAACCGAAGCGATGCGCGAAAAAAACATGAAAGAAGAAGATTACCGGTGGTATCTGGAGCTTCGGAAATACGGGGGCGTGAAGCATGCGGGCTTCGGGCTCGGTTTCGAGCGCCTTGTCATGTATCTGACGGGGATCCCGAATATACGCGACGTCTGCGCCTTCCCCAGAACGTACGGAAGCGCGGAATTTTGAAAATATAATATTTATTAAAAGTGAGGGTTTAAAAATTATGCTGAAAGTCTATTTTGTGCCGCACACCCATTTCGACGCGGAGGTGTTTTTGACCCGGGAAGAGTATCTGAGCTGGGGTTTTTCCAATATTTTGGACGCGCTGAAACTGTTGGAAAAAGAGCCGGAGTATAAATTCACGCTCGAGCAGGTCTGCTATATCGAGCCTTTTATGGAGCGCTACCCCGAGTGCAGGAAATCATTTTTGAAATTCGTCCGCGAGGGCAGGCTTTACATAACGTGCGGCATGTACTCGATGGCGGATATGAACATGCCCTCCGGAGAATCGCTGGCGAGGCAGTTTTTGAGGGGTGTGGGCTATTGCCGCGAAGTTTTGGGCATAGAAGTCGAAATCGGCTGGACGCTCGACAGCTTCGGACATCCCCCCACCACTCCGCAGCTCATCAAACAGGCGGGTTTCAAATATCACGCGTTCGCGCGCGTCACCGACTTCGCTTGCAAGGATTTCATATGGAAATCATCCGACAAAAGCGAAATTTTATGCCACCATATGCCCTTCAGCTACGGCGGTATCGGCGGAGCGCGCGAAACCCAGGAGGCTTTCGACGGCGCGATAACGGCGCGCGCGGCCGAGCTTCGAAAATATTCCGCAACGGACGCGCTGCTTCTCGCGGAGGGGATAGACCTCGGGGCCCCGGATTTCGGCATCCCCGCGCGCATAACACAGTTCAACAAGACGCATTCGGACATAAAGGTGATTTTGGCCACTCCGGACGAGTTTTTCCGCGAATTGGAAAAATCGCGCGGCGCGCTGCCTGTGGTCGAAGCGGATTTGAACCCCACATTCCAGGGTGTCTACTCATCGCGCATCGAGGTCAAGCATCAAAACCGGTCATTGGAGGAAAAACTCACCACGGCGGAAATCCTTTCGGCGGCGGTCAAAAAGCCGATTGCGGACAAAAACTTCGGGCTCGCCTGGGACAATGTGCTGTTCAACCAGTTCCACGACGATTTGTGCGGGTGCCATGTGGACAAGGTTTTCGACTTGATAATGGGCCGCTATGAGTTCTCGGCGATCATAGCCGACGCCGTATCCGGCGAGGCGATGGAAGCCTTGTCCCAAAGCGCCGACACTTCCGGCGAAGGTATACCGGTGCTCGCGTTCAACCCCTTGGCCTGGGAAAGGCGCGATTTGGTTTCGGTGCGTTTCGGCGTCGAAAAAGGGGGCGCGGGGGATGTTTTAATATATGACAGCGCAAAAAGGCCGCTTTCTTTCGCTCTTTCAGACGTCAAATATTATCCGGACGGAGATCTGCGCGAGGCGGTCGCGCACTTCGTCCCGCTTCTGCCGCCTATGGGGTATGAGGTATTTCATATCGTTCCCATCGCCGGCGAAATCAAAAAAACCCCCGGAGAGCAAACCGTCCCGTCCGAGGCGACCGTTTTTGAAAACGGGTTTTTTGACATCGCCATAAACAACAAAAACGGCGTCATCGAGAGCCTCAGGCTCAAATCCGGAGAAGAATTGATCGATTCGGGCTCCGGCGGGGCGATGATGGTCAGGCAGCCGGACGCCGGGGATTTCTGGGAGCTGTATGAACCGCTCTACGCCGCCGCCTCGGTGCCATTGGACAAATCCAAACCGATATTTGACAATTCCGGTTCCCTGTATTCAAAAGACACGGGCGGTTTGGCTGCGGTGACAAAAGATTCAATCAAAAGCGAGTTTGATTTCGATTGCGGCGACTATGGCGGGGGCCGCTTCTCATTCAAAATCACGGTATACGGCGATATGCCGCGCATCGATATCGAAGGCCATATCGAAAACAAATCAAAAGACGCGCGCTACCTTTTCGCGGTTCCGGTGGGCAAGGGCGAAAAAATCACGCGCGGGGTCCCCTTCGGCCACACCGAAAACAAAGAAGGCGAATACCCGGCGGTCGACTATATGGATTACAGCGGTTTGAACTCGGGATTGACGCTTCTCAACGCCGGGCTCCCGGGCAACGCGGTAAAGGACGGCGTTTTGTCGGTTTGCCTGATGAGGGCAGTGGCCTACAAGATGTACAGCGGAGGCGGGTACGATGAGGGCGAATCTGCTTCGGGCGGTTTTGAGATCGGAAAAAGCATACCCTTCAGATTTTCGCTTCTGCCCCATAAAGACGAATGCGACCCCGCCCTGGCGGCGCGGGCCGGAAGAGAATTGAATGTGCGCGCAAGGGCGGTAAAATGCGAGGCGCACGGCGGAAAGCTTCCCGCAAGGCACAGCTTTTTGTCGGTAAATTCCCCGAATATCATAACCACATGTTTTAAACTCTCGCCAAACGGCTGTATACTGCGCGTATATGAGGCGGGCGGACAAGATATAAAGCGCGCCGAAATCGAAATAAACTTGGCGGAATTGTCGGTTTCGGGAGCTGCGGCGGTCGATTTTACCGAAAAGGAGCTTGCGGGACAAGATGCCGAAATTATAGACGGCAAAATATGTTTTCCGCTCGGCGCAAACGAAATCCGTTCTTTTAAAGTTGCATTTTAAAGGAGCATAAAAAGGGGCGCATAGTCACTGATTAAGGACTATGCGCCGCCGTTTTATTTTACATTGATATTATCTGCTGTTATCTGCTTTTTCTTTTGAAAATCAGGGCTCCGGATGCCGCTGCCGCCGATAAAACCATGAATATCGCCATCGCGTCGCCGGTCTGGGCCGCTGCGGGGGGTGTAGGCTGCTGCGCCGCCGCTGCTTCCTCTGCCGCTGCCGCCGCCGCCGCATCCGCCGCAGCTTTGGCTGCCGCTGCTGCCGCCTCGGCTTCTGCCGCTGCCGCCGCTGCTGCCGCCGCTATGGCGGGGTCGGGATAGGCCGCCGCAGGGTCGACTTTTCCGATTTGCAGCGCCGAATCGCTGTTCGGGTCGTAACCCAGGTCGTCGGTTATGATCATGCCCGCGTATTTCGCGAGTGGTTCCCTGGTTATAACTTTCAGCGCGTGATCTCCGGCTTTCAAATCAAAAAATTTCTTTTGGCCCGACAAATAGGCGTTGAAGCCGTCAAAGCCGAAGGGCGCGTCCGAGTCCGCGCTGTCGTCCATGATTTCCTGCCTGGAATTCATCCACATCCAATACCATACTTCGTAATATTCAAAATCGGGATTGGGCTGTTCGTTTGATTCCATATAGTCGCTGGTGAATATCTCGCCGCCGTCAAGTGAAAGAAACAGCGAGTTCGCAGTTTCGTTTTCCGCCCAGGCCAAAAACCAGACGGCGTATTTCCCGTCTGCGGGAACCGAAAAGTTCACTATGGAAAAATGCGCGGCTCCTTCGTCGTCGCGCTCATCCCCCTGCAGCGCTTTTCCGCCATATACTTCCGGTTCGTCTATCACGGCGATACTCGCGCCGGAGTTTAACTTAAAATCATCGAGATTAAACCCCTGCGTAAATGCGAGCGCCGGAGTCGCCATGCAAACCACAAGCACGGCAATCAGTGCCATTGTCAAGATTTTGTTTTTCATAATTTCGCGATTCTCCTTATGTTTTTTATTTTTATTGACGCCTTGGATATATTATAGCAAATCAAAATTACAAAGTCAAGCGTTTTTTATTATTTTCTAATAATTCCCACCCGAATATTTTGTATATTTTTTCCCAGCGTTCGGACATCGTCTCGTCGACGCTCAAATCGGGGACAAAACCGAGGCTGCGGTATGTCTTTATAGCGGGCAGCCGAAAATCGTCCGTGGTCAGAAACGCCTTGCCAAAGCCCGCTTCGCGGATGCGCCTCAGGGTCGCCGCCGTGATCTCATAGCCCAATTTCTGCCCGGAATAACCGGCGTCCGCCGCTATCATATGCACGCACGCGCCCTCGCTTGCAAATTCGCTCCCGCACAGCGCCGTGCCCGTGGCGATGACTTTGTCCCCATGCGAAATCACGAAGACGCCGTCTTCGACATAGCCCTTCGCGCACTCGATCCTGTCGTGAAAACTGTTTTTTTCCTTGAAAGCCGCCAGGCATAACTCTTCCCATTTTTCTTTTTCATCGGGGCGAATCACCCTCAGCTCGTATTTTGGCGGTATGTTCGCCTTTGGAATATCGGACATGTCAAATTTCCACATTTTCAATTGATTCATAATTATCCCTCCATTCGATTTTTTGATAATAAAATTATACCGCAGACAAATATTTTTGTCAAGTTATTTTTTATTTTTGTTGCAAACGCCGATAATTTATGATATAATGTATTGGTTCGCATATTTGAATACTTGAGTGAGGGAATATAATAGTTATGAATACAAAAATGAATTACAAAACGCAGGCGCGCGAATGGATGGAGGGCCTGCCGATCGGAAACGGGAGGCTTGCCGCGATGATTTGGGGGACCTGCGCAAAAGATACCGTCGATTTGAACCATGAATGGCTGTGGCGGGGGACCAACAAAAACCGCAAAATCGTACCGGCGGCGGAGCATCTTGCATCTGTCAGGGAGCTTTTGAAAAAGGGCGATTTTTACAATGCCACATTGGAAGCAAACAAATATTTTGGCGGAGGCGGCGGAGTGTCCTCCCAAAAAGGCAGGGTTGACCCGTATCAGACGGCCGGTTTTTTGGAATTTGCGCTCGGCGGATGCGAAAAATTCGAATGGCGCGAATTGGATATCGAAACGGGAATTTGCCGCGTTTCAAGAAAAACTTCCGGAACATCGGTTATTTCCGAATTTTTCGCGAGCTGCGAAAACGGGCTGATCATGTCCAAATGGCAATCAAGCGATAAAAACGGCAGATTTTCATGCGGTATTTCGCACTCGAGGGTAAAAGACGAGGGCGCCGCGTATAAAATAAGCGCGCAGGACGACAGGCTTGTATTCGACTGCGCGTTTGAGGGCGGAATAAAGTATCGTCTCATATCCGAAATTCAGACGGACGGAAACTGCGCCGCGGCAGATGACCGTATAAATATCGAAGGCGCCTCATATGTCAAATGTATAACAAACATAGCGACTTCGGTATTTGACCTGGAAAATGAAATCGCCGGATATCCCGCGGATTTCGACGCTTTTGAAACCGAAAAAATCAGGCATACCGCCAAATTCTCCAAAATAATCAACAAGGTGGCCCTCGAAATCGACGAAGAGGGCGCAGTAGAAGACCTTTCAATCGAAGAACGGCTCGAAAAGATCCGCGAGGGCAAGCGCGACAACAAAATGGCCGCCCTGTATTTTAATTTCGGCAGATACCTGATGGTTTCATCTTCCGTTTGCGGCGACTTGCCCGCGAATCTGCAGGGCAAATGGAACGACAGAATAGACCCGCCCTGGGAAAGCGACTACCACTTTGATATAAATTTGCAGATGAATTACCAGATGGCGGAAAAGTGCGATATGCCCGAGTGCGCCGACGCGCTGCTTGGATATCTCGAGAGTTTTTATGAAAGCGGCGCCGAAGCGGCCATGGGGCTTTACGGCTGCCGGGGGATTTATCTGCCGATACAGACGGACGCCTGGGGGATTTCGACCCCCGAATCGTGCGGGTGGGCGGTCTGGATAGGGGCCGCGCCGTGGTTTTCACAGCATTTCTGGCATCATTACATATATTCGGGCGATATCGGCTATTTAAAAAACAGGGCATACAGGTACTTAAAGGCAGTCGCCGAATTTTACGAGGATTATTTAGTCGAGGACGAAAACGGCGTTTTTCAGATAATGCCGAGCCAATCCCCGGAAAACAGTTTCAAGGAAGCGCAGGGGCAAATCGGAATGCCTGTTTCCATTTGCGTTTCGGCGGCAATGGACGTACAGCTCGCCCACGAAGCCTTAGGCTACGCGATCGAAGCGGCAAAGATTTTGAAAACCGACGAAGACCGGGTAAAAATATGGGAGGATATGCGCGCCAGGCTGCCGGACTTTAAAATCGGTCCGGACGGGCGCCTGCTCGAGTGGGACGACCACAAAAAAACGGAAGCCGAACCCGGGCACCGGCACCTGTCGCACTTATACGGGGTTTTCCCGTCCGATTTGTTCACAAGCGAGACGCGGACCGCGCAGTATCACGCGGCGCGCAAATCGCTGGATTTCAGATTGTCCCACGGCGGGGGGCACACGGGCTGGAGCAGGGCCTGGGTCGCCTGCCTCCAGGCGAGATTTGATAATCCCGAAGGTTTTTATGAGCATTTTACCGCGCTCATAAAAGATTTCGCGACAGTCAGCCTGCTCGACCTGCACCCACCGGGGATTTTTCAGATAGACGGGAATCTGGGGGCTGTGTCCGCTTTAATCGAGGCGGTGATCAGTTTTACCGATGACAGGCTCTATCTGCTGCGCGCGCTTCCGGCGAATTGGGCCGGCGGCAGCCTGCAGGGGATCAAGATCCCGGGGGGCCATACCGTTTCGGTATGGTGGAAAAACGGCAAAGCGGAAGTTGTAAAGATTCAAATGGGCCGGGAGAGCGCACTAAAGGCGAGCGTCAACGGCCAGGACAAAATTTTTTCCGGCGCCGCGGGTGAAATCACAGAGTGGCGCATTACACTGTAAAGAGAGAGAAAGAAAGGTATATCGCAATATGTTGTCCTTGGGGATTAATATAGGTTCCACGAGTATAAAGATGGTGCTGGCAGAAGAAGGGGTCCCCGTTTGGAACGCCTTGGCCGTTCATGAGGGGAATTTCGCGGCGGCGGCGGAAAAACTTTTAAAGCAGGGAAATATTGCCCCGGGGGTTCCCGCGCTTGTCACGGGAGGCGAGGGCCGGTTCATGTTCGGGCTTTCGGGCACCCCGGAGCCGCTTTGCGTCGAGGCGGCTTTGAAAACGCTGGCGATTGAAGCGGACGCCGTCGTCAGCATGGGCGGGGAGGATCTGATCGTCTACGCGCTCGCGGGGGGCAAAATCGTAAACAGTTTTTCCGGGAACAAGTGCGCTTCCGGGACGGGGGAGTTTTTCAAGCAGCAGCTGGCGCGCATGCACATGGAACTCGAGGAAGTCGACAATGTGCCCGACGACGCTGTGGTCCACGCCCTTTCCGCGCGCTGCTCCGTGTTCATGAAGAGCGACTGCACCCACCGTCTCAACAAGCGGGAGGCCACAAGGGAGGATATCGTCTTGTCGCTCTCGGATGTGATGGCGCTGAAAGTCATAGATTTTTTAAAGCGGGCAAAAGTGAGCTCGGGCCGGGTCATTTTGACCGGCGGAATAACCAAAAACCGCCATATCATGCGCTTCATAAAACAAAAAGCGCCGGAAATCGAATTTGTAATCCCGGAATCGGCCCCCGTGTTCGAAGCCCTGGGAGCCGCCGTACTGGCTCCGAAATTCGGCAGCCCCCTGCCGGAGGCCGGCCAAATCATAAAAAAAAGCGAAATCCGTTTCGATTCGCTGGGCGCTTTGGGAAATCACAGCTCAAAAGTGCTCCGTTTTGACAAGCCCGGCGGAAAAGTGCGCCCAAAAAGAAGCTACATATTGGGCGTGGACGGGGGCTCCACCACCACCAAAGCCTGTCTCGTCGATACGGAAACCGACGAAATCGCGGCGAGCCATTACGGCAGGACATACGGCGATCCGGTAAAGGCGCTCAAGGAATGCCTTCGGGTCATACAGCAAAAAATCATTTCGGACACCGGGTCCAAGGAAATCGATATACGCCTTGTGTCCGTCACGGGTTCCAGCCGGGAGATACTGGGGGTGTTTTTGGAGACCCGGGGGGTCTACAACGAAATCATCGCGCATTCGGCGGGAACCGCGTATTTTGACCCCGAAGTGGACACCGTTTTCGAAATAGGGGGACAGGACGCCAAGTATGTTCTGCTGAAAAACGGGGTGCCTATCGATTACGCCATGAACGAAGCCTGCTCGGCGGGGACGGGTTCGTTTTTGGAAGAGAGCGCCGCGGGCGATCTCTCGATTCCAAGCGCCGAACAAATCGGGCCGATCGCGCTTTTGGCCGACGCTCCGCTCAAATTCGGCGAGCACTGTTCGGCATTTATAAACAGCGACATACGAAAAGCGGTGCAGCAGGGCGCGAGCCGCGAAAATATAACGGCCGGGATCGTCTGTTCCATTGCGTCGAATTACCTGAACCGCGTCGTCGGCAACCGCACCATAGGCAAAAAGATTTTTTTGCAGGGCGGCGTGGCCAAAAATCCCGCGGTTCCTCTGGCTTTTGCCATGCTGTTGGAAAAGGAGATAATCGTACCCCCCTCCCCCGAGCTGATGGGCTGCTTCGGAGCGGCGCTACTAGCCAAAGGCAAACATTCCGAAGGGCTTTTGGACCAAGCGGATCTGGATATAGACGGACTGCTTTGCCGGGATATCGGATATGAGAGGGTATTCGTGTGCAAATTCTGCGAGAATCTCTGCCCGATTCAGGAGCTCCGGGTGGGGAATAACAAATATATGTTCGGCGGCAGGTGCAACAAATACGCCAACATGAGAAAAAAGGTGACCGAGGAGCCGGTTTTCGACTACACGGAGAAGCGGCAGAATCTGCTCTTTCGGGAATATGCGGCGCCGGCTCTCGAAGACAAAGACAAAAAGCGCGATTTTACAGTCGGGATCCCCAAGGCGCTCTCCGCGCACACGCTGTATCCGCTGTACTCCTGGTTTTTTTACGGACTGGGCATAAAAGCCTTTTTGTCGTCCGAAGTGGCGAGAGAAGGGGTGGCCCGGGTGGAATCCGCCTATTGTTTTCCCGCGGAGATAGCGCACGGCGCGGTGCAGGACTGTCTGGATAAGGGGGCCCGTTATGTGCTGCTGCCGCATTTCCGGGACATGCCGAGCTACGAAGGGGACATTCACGCCAATTTCTGCCCCATAACCCAGAGCCTGCCCTATTATATCGAAAAGGCATTTCCGGAAATACCCAAAGACAAATGGCTCCCTTTGGTGGTGAGCTTCAAATTCGGCCCCGAAAAGGCGTTTGAGTACTTTTCGGAGCTGGGGAAAAAACTCGGCTTTGGCGACGGCGAAATCCAAAGAGCTTTTGAGCGGGCCCTTGAAAAACAAAACGGCTATTTCGCGGCGGCAAAAAAAATGGGCGAAGAGGCGCTTGAAGCGGCGCGCGCGGCAAAACGGCCGGTGATCGCGCTTTTGGGCCGGGCATACAACGCGTTCACCCCGGAGGCGAATATGGGCATTCCGAAAAAATTCACCACCCGGGGCTGCTTTGTCATCCCCTTTGACATACTGCCCTTTGAAAACGAAAGCATATTTTCTAATATGTACTGGTATTACGGCCAGGAAGACCTCAAAAGCGCGAATCTGATAAAAAAAGAAGACAATATCTATCTGGCCTACATCACGAATTTCTCATGCGCCCCCGATTCCTTCATTTTGCACTACATCAAATGGACCATGGGGCAAAAGCCGTTTTTGGCGCTGGAACTCGATTCCCATTCGGCGGACGCCGGGGTGGATACCAGAGTTGAAGCCTTTTTGGATATAATCGAAGGGTACAAAAACAAAAAAGAAGAGCTGGAAAGCGAGAGATATGACAACGGCTGGCGTTTCGTGAGCGAAAAAACCAAAAACAACAAATTCGAGCTCAGAGTCGACAACGACAAAACCGGCGAAAGAGTCCCCATAAAAAACAACAAGCGGGTCAAGGTGCTGCTCGCCAATATGGGGACCATTTCCACCGAGTACATCGGGGCCGCGCTGCGCAGCTGCGGAATCGGCGCAAAAGCGCTGCCCGTGGCCACAAGCAAAACGGTGCAGATAGCCCGCTCCCACTGCTCCGGCAAGGAGTGCGTGCCGAGCCATTTGGTGCTGGGGAGCGCGCTGGAATTTATCTCCGGCGAAGATTACCGCAAGGACGAACTGTACCTGCTTTTTGTGCCCATCACCACCGGTCCCTGCCGGACCGGCCAGTACTATGTGTACTACCAAAACCTTTTCCGTGATCTGCGCCTTGAAAACGTGGTGATATTTATTTTATCCGCGGACAATTCCTACGGAGAGCTGGGCTCGGGTTTCACCAAAGAGATGTGGAAGGGGCTGGTGCTCTCGGATTATCTGAAAGACATCCAGAACTCCCTGAAAGCCACAGCCGAAAATCCGGAAAAGGCGCTGACCGCATACGAAAAATCCTGGCGGGCCCTGATGGACTCGGTGGAACACAAACCGAAACAAATCTGGAAACAATTAAAAAATCTGGCCGCGGATCTGACAAAGATACCCATAAAGAAAAAAGTCTCCGAGTGCCCCAAGGTGCTGGTAGTCGGGGAGATCTATGTGCGCCGCGACGATTTCGCAGTTGGGGAGCTCACAGATCTGATGAGCGAAAAGGGGATTGTGGTAAAAGTGGCCGGAATTTCCGAATGGATTCATTATTTGGATTTCGTGAGGGAATACGCGCTCAAAAAGCTCATCGGCCTGCGAAAAGCCGGAAAGCGCCTTTTTTCCGGGCCCTGGTGGGAACAAAAGAAACTGAGCCTCGAAAAATGGTGGAAGCACTCGGTGGAAAAAAAGACCCTCTCAATCCTGAACACGGACCTGATCCCGAAGACGCCCCACGACATGCGCGAAATTATGGAATACACCCAAAAATATTTCGTGAACTTAGAACTCAATTCGGAGATAGCCGTCTCCTCCGGGTCGGCGGCCGCCGCCATGGAGGCCGGATATTCCGGGGTGGTGAACATAAGTCCTTTCGCCTGCCTGATCGGGCGGGTAATCGAAGGAATTTACACCCCCTGGGCCAGGGAGCGCAATTACCCGGTGCTTTCCGTGGAGGTCGACGGCAACTTGCTGCCCCCCAATATCATAAACAAGCTCAACATATTTATGGTGAACGTGCTGCGTTTCGGCGGAAAAGACGACATATCTCCGCTGCTTTGATTTTGGGGCAGACACAACTCTGTGTCTGCCCCCTTTTCCAAAATTCACGTGATGATTTCGACGCGCTGGTGCTGGTAGGCATAGGTGGGCCCCACCGCGCTTTCAGACCGGAAATCGGTCCAGGCCATATAGAAGGATTTTCCGTCCGGAGCCAGCCATGCCGGCATGAACTGCGGCTGATAGGCCCTCGCTTTTTCATCCCCTCTCGGGCACCACTGTTCTTGCTCAAACACCTGCTTCCAGGGCCCCCACGGATAATCCGACACCCAGCAGCCCAAATAGCTCGGTTTTTCGAACCAGTCCTTGTTTTTGCCCACTCCCATACCCCAGTTGAGCATCATATACTTTTCAAGCGGTTTGTTGTAAATCAAGCTCGGGTGCCAGGCGTACGGATGCATCCCGAACCCTTCGGCGCACGCGGTGTTGACCCAGCCTTCGGGGAATGTGCAAACCGCGTTTCTTTTGTTTATGTCGGGGCTCCATTTGGCCTGCTCCCCTTTTCGCGCCACGAAAAACTCATAAGCGCCCCTGTCGCGTATTTTATCCTTGGGCACGCGCGCCATCACCAACTGCCGCATGGTGTCCTCCGAATTGCCGTTCGGCGAGTATATGTACACATACCCGTCCGTATTCCACTCATAATTCTGCCCCATCTGCAAGACCGAAATGAGCGAAAAAGCGCCGTCGCCTTCTTCGTAAAACATCATGTTTTCATGGCTGCGCTCTTCGAGGCCCTCAAAATATACGGGCGTTTTGTCGCGGTTGTACCATGAAGCGCCGTCGTCGGGCGAATACATCAGCTTCGCGATCGAAAACGCGTTGTGCGTCCAGCCGAATATGAAGCGAGGGGCGCTTAAGAACTGATATATCTCCGTGCCGTTTAAGGCCAGTACGCCGAAGCCGAAATATTGGCTGCGGCGCAGCTGCCCGGGGCTGTTGTCATATTTCAGGTTCGGATAGTTTGCCATATACTTGAATTTAAAGTCGTCCGGGGCGCCCTCCATGATAAAAAGGCGCGAGTTGTTGGCGACCCCGTCGCCGCATTCGGGGCATTCGGAAAATCCGACGCCGTCGCAAAGTCCGGTGTACTGGGAGCCGTTCGCGGCCCAGGTGGTGTGCCAGTTGTCTCCGCTGCCTCTGGGCATTGTTTCGGTTTCATCGCAGAGCCTGATGGTTTTTATTTCCATGATATTGTTTTTCCTTTCCTTGATTTTGTATTATTTTACTATACTTCATCGATTTTAACCGATGTTTTGTTTTTGCAGGATATTTCGACGGCTTCGACGATCTGGGCGCATTTCACCCCGTCCTCAAAAGACGGGCATGTCTCTGTGTCATTTGCGATAGCTTCGGCGAATTCATACAGTTCATGCACGAATGTATGCTCGTAGCCGATGACATGCCCGGCGGGCCACCACGCTTTCATATACGGGTGGACCACTTCGCTGGCCTGTATGAGCCGAAACCCCTGCGTTCCCGGTTCGTCTTTCGCGCTGTGGTAATGCAGCTCGTTCATGCGCTCAAAACAGAACTTCAGACCGCCGTATTCGCCGTTTATTTCTATTGACAGATCGCTTTTATGCCCCTGGGCGAAGCGTGAAGTCTCAAATGTGCCCATGGCGCCGTTTTTGAACCTGGCGACAAAGACTGTGGCGTCGTCCACTTCGACTTCCGCCCTCAAACCGTCCTTTTTCGCGCCTTCGACGGGGCGGGTTTTGACAAATGTTTTTTCCATGCCTGCCACAGATTCGAATTCGCCGGCGAGAAAACGCGCCAGATCGACGGCGTGCGAGCCAAGGTCGCCCAGCGATCCGGAGCCGCACAATTTTTTGTCCAATTTCCAGCCGAGCGGGACGTCGGGGTCGATGAGCCAGCTTTGCAGAAATGACGCGCGGACATGAAATATTTTCCCTATTTTGCCTTCGTCTATCAATTTCTTCGCGAAAACGATGGCGGGGACAAAGCGGTAATTGAATCCGATCTGATGTTTTACCTTGCATTTTTTGACAACTTCGAGCACCTGGCGGGCCTCTGCGAGATTTAGGGCGAGGGGTTTTTCGCAGAACACGTGCTTGCCCTCGTTTGCCGCGGCTATAGCGGCGTCTTTATGCACCTTTGTCGCCGCGGCTATGTCTATCATGTCGATATCGTTTCGCCGGACCAACTTTTCCCATGAGGTTTCATAACTCTCCCAGCCGAATTTTTTTGCGGCCGTTATCACTTCGTCCTCTTCAAGCCCGAAGATGGCCTTCATGGTGACCCGGGCGGACGGATCAAAGAACATGCTCATTTTGCGGTAGGCGTTGCTGTGGGCTTTGCCCATGAATTTATGCCCGAGCAGCCCCACGTTTATATTTTTTTGCCCCATTTTTGTTTTCCTCCTGTTTTTAAATTTTTGACAAATACTTTCAAAAGGCCATCGTCAGTATCAGAAGTTCCGGCGACTCCAATAACTTGCGCACTTCTTCCAAAAATTGCCTCACGGAGGCCTTGGTTATTTCGCGGGGGTCGAAATGCACGCTTATCTCCGCAATGTCCAAGGAGACGATTTGGCGGTTTTGGCTCGCCGCCCTCTCTTTTACCGGGCCGATTTCGATGACGCCGCTTTCAAAGCCGTCCCCCAACCCCGCAAGCTGCCCCAAAGGTTTTTCGCCCGCGTTTTTTATCGCGGCTTCCGCTTTGTCGCCTTCAAACATCGCTTTCACCGAAGGGAATTTTTCCGCCGCCAAAAAGACGCATTTCAGCGCCGCGTCGATAAATTCCACTTTCTTCTCTTTGTTTAAACAGGCGTTCAGCCTGTCCAGAAACAAAGCGCACGGGCCCGCATTTGCCTCGACGCCGATGGAGCGGCAAAAGGCAGCCGGCCCTTTTTTTGAAAGCTTTTCGATATGGGCGGTCACGTCCCGTTTTTTTATGACCCCCGACGGCAAACTTGGGTGAATATCCGCCAGGTTCAATTTGTGTTCCGCGGCGATTTTTTTGGCGAGCGGCGAAGCCAATAAACGGGCCGGTTCGGGCTCTTTCGGCGCCTTCGGCATTGGTTCGCCCGCGGTTTCGGGTTCTGCGGGTTCTGCGGCTGCCAAAGGCTCACCGGGGGGGAGTTCTTCATCCATTTCGCCTATATACGCCACAATCTCGCCGGCCACGGCGCTCTCGCCTTCGCCGTACTTCACCGCGCGCAAAAAGCCCGCGCAGAAGCTCTCCACTTCGAGCGTGGTTTTGTCGGTTTCTATTTCAAACAGCACATCCCCGCGCCCGATTTTATCGCCCGGTTTTTTATGCCACTTGCAGATATACGATTCATCCGTGGTCTGTCCGCCCTGGGGCATGGTGATTATGTACATACAGTATATTTACCTCACAAGCAAAGCTTTGCCGGAACTTTTAAACGCGTCCATATATTCTCCGGCTTTTTTGGCCACCGCCGCGCGGCCGCAGTCGATCATATCCTCTTCCCCGCCCCATCCGATTGTTATATGCGGATTGATCTTTGCTATATCTTTTTCCTTATAGAATCTGCCCGCCGCCTCGATGTATGCCCTCTTCAGCGCGGTGCCTATGTTGATTTTCGATATGCCGCAGGATATGGCTTTTTGAAAATCCTCGCCTGAAAGCCCGGTGCCTCCGTGCAAAACCAAGGGTACCGGGATCTGCTCACTCAGCGTATTCAGCAATTCATAATCCATTTCCGCCTTTCCGCTCTCGAGAAGGTGCACATTTCCCACCGCCACCGCCAAGGCGTCGATTTTTGTCTGCTCGACGAAATATTTCGCCCGGCTCACATCGGTATTCGCGCCTTTGGTGCGGCTTCCGGTTTCCAGATCGGCGCAGGGGAGCTCGCCTATTTCGCTCTCCACGTCGATATCCAAAGCATGCGCCACCCGGCATATCCGGGCGGTTATTTCGAGGGTTTTTGAAAAAGCCTCGCCGTCCTTCTGGTACATAACCGCCCCAAACCCCGACTGCATTCCCCGGTAGACCATATCCTCCGAATCCGCCTCGTTTAACAGCGCCGCCGCGGGTATTTTGGAATGTCTTGCGGCCTCTTTCGCCAAGGCGCCGTAGAGGCTCACGTCTTCGATTTTGGCGCGGCGCCCGCTGTTTAGAAACTGCCCCCCGAACCCTATGATGACCGGCGAGTTTTTGTTCTCGGCCGCGTCCAACACGCCCAGCATGGCGTCCATGTTGAAAGCTTCGAAATATCCCACCGCGTATGAGTTTTTTTGGGCGTGCTGAAGTAATTTTTTCATGGAAACAAGCGGCATTTGATTTTCCTCCGAATTTTATCAATATTTAACTGATCAGTCCAATTCAGTCCAATTTTTCATATGCTTCTATGGTCTTTTCTATGGATTTTTCCATAGCTCCCTGCATTTTTTCAAAAGTCGAGGCATAATTTGTTTTTCTGTCCTTGCCGAAATAGATGATCGTATTGGCGAAATTCCCGAAATTGTAGACATACCCTATATCATAGGCCACATTCGACAGTATGATGTCGAGCATCTCCTGGCTCTCGTCGTCGCGAGCATACTTGCCCCGCAGGTTGATCTCGTAATACGCCGGCTGCAGCGTGTATCTCGACTCGGCGCACAGGTCCTCGAGGATCATCCCGGTCCTCTCGAGGTCCGAAGCGGAAACCGGCACCGACAGGCCCGGACCCGTGTGGGGGTTGTTGTTTGTTATGTAACCCGGCTGCTCCTTGTCTAATTTGGGCAGGGGCAGTATGCCGAAGTCGGTTTCCATCCCCCTGAGCCGCTCGACCACCCTCATCCTGATCCACGAAAACAGCGCCCTGTTCTCCTCCATCATTTTCACCTGCTCGTCATATACGGGAAAATCCCCCACGTGTCTGTGAAGATTGATGAAATTGTCCTCATCGAGCGCGAATGTGTCCAAAATATCCGTGATGCGGTAACTTCTGTCGGAACCGAAAGTGATCACGGGATAGTCGTCGGAATCCTTTCCGCCCACTTTGTCCCCGCCCGAAATGATAAACGACATATTCGTGTCGGCTTGGGCTATGCAGCCGAACAGGTCGTCTTTTATATACATTTTGCCGTCGCCGTTTACATCCTTCGACACTTTTTTGCTCATCTCGATCAGCTTGTCGAATGTCCACTCGCCGTTTTTAACCAAATCATAGGGATTTTCGAGCTCATACTCCTGTATCAGGACTTTGTTGAATATCATCGCCTCCATGGAGTCGTTGTCCAAAATCATCAAATCCCCCTGGATCAAAAACAGCTTGTGCATAATCGAAAGATCCCGGACCGCCCCCTGGTTCCACCAGGGTTTGCTCAAATCGAGGTTTGGCACGCCGAACAGATCCACGAAACTCCCGCTCTGGGCCATGGAAGTCGATTCTATCAGGCCGGTGAGCACCGCGTCGTAAATATCGTCCCCCGCTTTGTTTGCCTGATTTACTTTTGCCGGCAGATCGGGATGCACTATCGAAATTTCCTTTATCGTTATATTGTACTTCTCTTCTATCTTCCGGTTTCTGTCATAGACCGCGTCGTTCACCACGTCTCCGTTCGCCTCCTCGGCGAACAGATCGCGCTGTTTCCATTCGGTCCAGTCCTGATTGTCCACCCACCGCGAGGCAAACGTGAATTCACCGCCGAAGTCCTTAGGCTCCAGGTTCGGGTAAATGCGTTCCTCGGCGGTTTCTTTTTTTGCCTCGTCGCCCGAATCGTCTTTCACCTCTTTTTTTTCGCTTTCGTTTTCATCCGGTTTCGCCGGGCTGTCGCACGCCGAAAGCACCCCGAAGGCGAACGATAAAATCAACAAAGCCGCCAAAATCTTTTTTGCCATAATCTTTTCCCTCCTCATCAAAAATGGTACTGCCTTTCATTGTTCCATCAGAGCCCTTGCCTCGGCCGCTATCCGCTTTGCCGATGGTATCACGTAATTTTCCATAACCGGCGCGAAAGGGATGACTGTGTCAAGCGCCGCCACGCGTTTTATCGGCGCGTCCAAAAAATATATGAGCTCCTCCGCCGCGTGCGCCGCGATCTCCGCCCCCCAGCCCCCGCGTTTGGTATCCTCTTCGACGATCATCAGCCGCGATGTTTTTTTCACGGATCCGGCGAGCGTCTCATAGTCGAAGGGCACCAAGGTCCTCGGGTCGATGACCTCGAGGCTTATGCCTTCTTTTTCCAGAATTTCCGCCGCTTCCAGGGCGCGGTATACCATCAGAAGATTGGCGACGACCGTTATGTCCTTTCCCTCGCGGCGTACTGCCGCCTTGCCGAACTCTATGGTATAGTCCCCTTCGGGCACCTCCCCCACGGGCGAAAGCGCGGATTTTTCGGCGCGGTTGCCGGAGCTTCCGTACAGGAGTTTATGCTCGAACACCATCACCGGGTTGTCGTCGCGGACGGCCTGTTTCAAAAGCCCTTTGGCGTCGCAGGCAGTCGAGGGGCAGATCACTTTCAGCCCGGGTACATGGGTCAGAAACGCCTCGAGGCTCTGCGCGTGCTGCGCGCCCCTGGTGGTCGCCCCCACCGGAATCCTGAGCACCATCGGGACTTTTGCCGTTCCCCCGGACATATATGTCATCTTGGCCGCCTGGTTTACGATCTGATCCATCATGCACAGTATGAAATCGCCGTACTGCACATCGGCGATCGGGCGCATGCCGGTCATGGCGGAACCGACCGCCGCGCCGCAGATCAGTATTTCCGAAATCGGAGTGTTTAAAATGCGCTCGCTGCCGAACTCCTCCGCCAGACCCAGGGTCACCGTGAACGCGCCCCCGAATCCCCCCGGTATATCGATATCCTCGCCGATGCAGTACACCCTATCGTCGCGTCGCATTTCTTCGCGGATCGCCTCGCGCAGCGCCTGCGCGATCGTCATCATGGCCATTTAGAGGTCACCCCCCTTTTGGTAAAATATGTTTGTCAGCGCGTCCTCAGGTCTGGGATCCGGGCTTTTTTTCGCGTATTGTATCGCCTCTTCTATTTTTTCGTCCGTTTTTTTGTCGATATCATCCAAGGCGGGTCCGTCGGCTATATCGTTTTGTATCAGGTATGCCCTGCACCTTCTTATGGGTTCTTTTTCAAGCCACATCTGTTCCTCTTCCTTTGTCCTGTAGCCGCGCGCGTCGTTTCGCGAATGGCCGCCGATACGGTATGTTTTGCACTCGAGAAAACTCGGCCCCTTGCCTTCCCGCGCTTTCTTTACCGCCCGGGACGCCGCTTCGTTGACTGCGAAAACGCAGTTTCCGTCCACCACTTCGCCGCTCATTCCGTAAGCGGCGGCGCGGTCGGCTATATCGGTGAGTTTGCAGGTCATGGAAATGGGGGTCGAAGCTCCGTACAGGTTGTTTTCACAGGCGAAAACAATCGGCAGCTCCCAGATCGCCGCGGCATTCATCGCCTCGTGGAACGCGCCCTCGTTTGCCGCCCCGTCCCCCAGAAAACAGACTGTCACGTTTTTTGTTTTTCTCATTTTGCACGAGAGCGCCGCCCCCACCGCGACCGGCATGCCTCCCGCCACGATGGCGATCGCCGGGAAGGCGCCCACGCTCATGTCGCCTATGTGCATCGCCCCGCCCTTCGCGCCGCAGCAGCCGTTCGCCTTGGCGAACATCTCGCACATCATGGACTCCAGGGAGACGCCCTTTGCCAGCGCGTGCCCCGCGGGCCTGTGGGTGGAGGTCATATAGTCCTCATTGCCGAGATCCCACAGCATCCCCACCGCGCACGCTTCCTGGCCGTGCGACTGGTGGATGGTCCCGGGCATCGCGCCTTCCAAAAACAGATAATAGATCCGCTCCTCATATTTTCTTATGAGCACCATCCGCTCGTACATGCCGAGCGCTTTTTCTTTTGTCACTGTGTAATTTTCGTATTCCAAATTATTTTTCCTCCGCGGTCATATCCCGCTAAACAGATCGGGGCGGGTTTCTGCGTACAAAAATGCCGCGCCGGCGATCGCGTTGATGTTCTCAAGCGGCGTTTTCGGGCATATGTTCGCCCCGTCGGAGAGTATATATCCGGGAAGCGGGCCCAGGTGCTCCAAAGTTTTCATCACCTCGCCGCGCACCTCGTCCGCAGTGCCCGTCAGCATGAGCATGGGGTTGATATTCCCCATGAGCCTTACCCGCCCGCCCATGGTTTTGGCTATATATTCCGGTTTTACCTGATATCCGAAACTGTCGAACGAATTGATGCGCAGCTCATCGGTCAGCGCCGCGTGGAGGTGGCCGCTCGGGCCGCACATATGCATGCTCCGGTGTTTTTTGCCGAATCTTTCATAGAGCTGTTTGTCGTAGGGGACCACAAATTCCAAAAACATCTCCCGGGACATCACCGTGGAGCTGTCCTCGGCGATTCCGAAAACGTCGTAGGCGCCCCCGCGCGGGTCTATTTTGCGGATATGCTCTTCGGCCTCTGTTATGCCGTCGGTGATCTTCTGCAAAAATTCTTTGCAGGCTTCCGGTTCCTCGAGGCACCACCAGTAAAAATCCCCGCCCACCAGATCGATTGCCACCATATGGGGCCCCAGCGCCATCAGATTTATCGGGGGCACATTTACTCTCCCCGGCTTGCCGCGAAAACTCAGCTCTGTATCTGCGGCGAGCTCCTTCATCCGGGCGTGCCATTTTATCACCGTGCCGTACAGGCCTTCTTCCGGGCCCGGTATCTCAAAAGCTTTCATTTTGTCTATTGTATCTATAACCGGGACCGCCTGCAGCGTTTCGTTTTCCGGCCATTCGATGCATCCGCCGAAATGGGATGCCGCAGTCACGTTGTCGAAATACGGATGCACGGAAATCTCCGGGGCGCTTATCATGTCGCTTTGTATATTTTCCGCCAGATACTTCGCCGAGCGCAGAAGAAAATCATACTGGGCGTCGGCGTCTTTGAAGATATCGCCGTATTTTACGCCCATCGCCTCCGCGAAGTACCGGGGCACAATGCAGAATATGACCGGGACCCTGTCGAGCCTTTCCCCCTTTGCGCCGGCTTCAAGCCGCCGCCGGCTTTTTTCGATTTCCTCCAACGGATAATCAATTTCAAATTTCATTTTTTCCACCTGTCCAATTTTTATTCACTTTCACTCAACCGATATATCGCTTGCCCATTTTTCGATTCTGACGTTCGCGAGCTCCAAGCTGTCCAATTTTTTTCCGTTAAAAAAGAGATTTTTTATGCGTATGCCGCTTGTATCGTTTTGCTCGCTTATGCCCCCAAACACCGATTCCGGAACCGGAAGCCCGTGGTCTGAAGTCACATATATCCCGTCAAATTCTATATCGCTGTTTTTGCCGTGGACATGGCCGGGCACGAGTATGTCGTGATAGTAGGAATGCAGCTCCGCGACCATCAGAGGGGGAAGATGCGTCTTTGTTTCGGGCTTGTATTCCATTTCCCTGAAATTCTGATAAACCGGCGGGTAGCAGTGCCGGGAGTATTCGACCCGTATATTTTCAAAATGCACCTTGTGCACATGGGCGTAGCCGCTGTTTTGTATATCCATTGCTATATGCGCATTGTGGATGAGGTCGCAGTCGGCAAATATGATATTGCGGAATTCGTCCGCGCAGGTCTCCGCGCCTATCTCAAGGCCCCTGCCCCAGTCGCACCAAACCACGCATTTTTCCACATATATATTTTCCACATTCGGGGTTTCGCGGCCTTTTCTCGGAAATCCCTTCAATACGACGCAGTCGTCGAAGCAGCGCAGAAAACAGTTGGAGACCACGGCGTTTCGGCTGTTGCACAGATCAAACCCGTCGGAATTGTATCTCCACATCCCGATGGCCTTGGCGTTGTTTATGCGGATGTTCTGGCAGCAGTGCGTGGTGAGCGTCCATTCGCTGGCGTCGCGGAATATGACCCCGTCCACTTCGATGTTGGCGCAGTCGCCAAAATGCGCGCATGTGCCCTTCGGTCCATCTGTTTCTTCGTTGGAGCGGTAAAATTCGCTGTTGTCGAGTATGCCGTGCCCGATTATCCGGACGCCGGAGGCCCCCCGCGAGCTCACCGAGGTGTGGACCACGGCCCCGCCGTCGATGAAAAGCGTTTCCCCGCTTTTCAGCTCTATCTTGCCCGGCCTGTGCACGCCCGGGCCGAAGTATATGATCCCGGGGTCTTCTTTTTTCGCGCCGTAGTCTTTGACCGGATTGATAAAAATGTGGAGCGCGTTGTGGAAACCGTCGGTTTCAAGGGTATAGTGGCCCGGGCCCTTGAACAAAAAACTCACCTTGTTGCCAAAGACCGAATATTTCCCTTTTGTTTTGGAAAGCGGGCGCATCACCGCCTCCTCAAAACCGCGGATCGCCGTAATTTCCATTTCCATTTCCGCTTCGGTTTCGGATACGTCAAAGTACGCAAACGAGGCCGTCTCCGTCTGCTCGATGGGCCTCTGATAGCCCGGCCATACGGTGTTAAACGGCACGGCGGACACCCTGCAGCCATATACCCCCACATTCTGCCCGTTCACCGCGATTTTGTAATCCTGCGAAGCCGCTTCCCCTTCGGGGATGGGATATGTGATAATCATAAATATACCTCCCGCTGAAAATAATTTTGCCGCATGGTTGTATTTTAACACATATTTGTTTTTTTTACAAGCTTTTTTGATTTTATTTCACATAAAATCAAATTCGTCAAAATGTGTTTACAAATTCTTCTTATTATTCGGTTTTTTTATGTGTATAATATTGTATATCCGATGTAAATATATCAAAAATTGGGGGAATGTATTTTATGTTTGACAGATCCGTGCACAACGATTTAAAACGAAAAAACAAAATATTGGCTTTGTCGGTGGGCGTTTTCGCGGTGATATGCTCGGCTGCGCGAATAATCCTCACGCGCTTTTACATACATGAAGACGCGCATTATTACACCGAAAAAGCCGGCGCGCTGGTTTTTTCCGTGGACTATATAATAGCTGTCGGCGTTATTTTGATATATTTGATCTCGTTTTTCGCCTACAAGCGCAAGCGCGAAAACCACAACTACAAAGAAAGCGCGGAGCGTTTCGTACAGGGCACCCAGGCCGAGGTGTTTTCCGCTTTTTTGACGGGGTTTTTGTTTTTCGGCAATTCGGTCTTTCGCGTGTATTCGATTTTAAATCCGGTAAACAAGCCCGAGCAGGCGCCCCCGCCTTTTCTCACGCAGCTGGCGGGGTATATCAAAGAGTTCCCTTTCGATTTTTTTATCTTTTTCGCCTCGATTTTGAGCGCCGTGTATTTTTTTAAAACAGCCGCGTTCAATTTCAATTTGGGCGAGGGCGAACCGGAGGGCGATAGGGAAAAATACGCCCCGGCGCATGTCATATTTTCGTTTATGCCGATATTGTGGTCGTTTTTAAATATATTCAAATGTTTTTTCGATATGAGCAAAAATGTGCATTCCCCCATCAGGATATACGAGCTCATGAGTTTTCTGGCTCTTTTGGCCTATTTCGTGTCGGAATCGAGGATCTTAGTGGGAAGGCGCGAAACGGCGAGGTTTTTCACTTTCGCGTATATTTCCGTGATTGTGGCGGCCGCTTCCTCGCTGCCGAATCTGATCTGGTCGTCTTTTTGGATACTTTCGACCAACAACGACCAGATCCTCTACGCGACACAGCTCGCCATCGTGACCTATATTTTTTCAAGGCTCTATTCGCAGATAAAATACGGCAGGTTCCTGCTTCAAAGGTAGAGGGGCAGGGGGCAAATGCCGGTGGTTTATGTAAATGTAATATATATTATGTATAAAAATGTGTAAAATATTTTGGGAGGATTTTCTGTAATTATGAATGTATCGGAAAACAACAATTTTTTCAGGGAGAGTTTCAGGGGGTTCAATAAGGACGACGTCGCCGAATATATAGCCAAACTGAGCAAAGATTACACCGCGAACGAAGAAAAGTACAAGGAGCATATCGCCAAACTGACTGCCGAACTCAAAACCAAAACCGAAGAAATCATCGCTTTTACGCCCGAACCGGACGACCAAACCGCGCGCTTTGAGCTCGAATCGAAGTATATGGGTGAAATCTACAGGCTGGAAGGCGAATTGAGCGGGAAAGAGGCGGCAATAGGCGATTTGCAGTTTCAAGCCGAAACCCTGAGGCAGAAATGCGGGGACTTGGAAAGAGAAAGCGCCGCGTTGCGCTCCGGCGGCCAAAAAAACGATTCCGAGGCCGTAAACCAGCTTTCCTTTCAACTCGCCGGGACGGAATCGGAAAAAATATATCTGTTCGGCCTGATCAAGAAAATTATTTTGATACTTGATATCGGCAGCGCCAAAGGCAAAAATATCGACCACGCGGCAAATATTTCGGATATAGCCCCGAAATCCGTCGTATCGCAGGAAATAGAGAGCGAGCTCCTCGAGCTCGTCGACTTGCGCGAACGGTTCCCGGAACTCGAGGAGGCGAATGCCGCACTCGGCAAAAAAATCGCCGAGCTCGAAGCCAAGGCCGCCGAACTCCGCGCAAAACCCGCCGCGGAGAGCCCGGTTGTGTTGTCCGATGAGCAGAAAATATACGAGAGCATCACGGCGGATCTCGGCGGGATCATTTATTCGGCGAAAAAGACGGCCGAAGACATAACAGCCAAAGCCAAATCCGACGCGGAAAATATCTTGGATCAGGCCAGATTCGAATCGGAATCGACCGTGAGCGGGGCTTTGGTAAAAAGGGACGCCGTCATCGAGGAAAACAAGAAAAACATGAAGGAGTTCAAGGAAAAATACGAATTCATCCGAAAAGTGCACGCGGACATGCTGCAAAAATACGAAGAAATTTCGGAAGATTACGCCTCGCGCCTTTCGGAAATACGGGACACCATAAACATTCTGTACGACAGCGTGGATGAAGCGTACTTTTACGACAACTGAAATCCGGAGACACAATGAAGACGATATACACCCACAGCATAAGGGAGGATATACCCGGTCTTCTCGCGGGAGAGGAATTGTATCTTTGCGGCGTCATGTATGCCGCGCGCGACGCGGCGCATAAAAAGCTTCTGGAATCGGAGCTTCTCCCTTTTGAAATAAAGGACAGCGTGATTTATTATGCCGGACCCACTCCCGCCCCGAAGACAAACCCCAAAAATCTCGCGGTGGGTTCCTGCGGGCCGACCACGTCAAAGAGGATGGATATATATACGCCCGCGCTGCTGCAGATGGGCCTTGCCTGCACGATCGGCAAGGGCCCGAGGAGCCCTTTGGTGTGCGAAGCGATGAGAGAATGCAAAGCGGTCTATCTTTGCGCTGTGGGAGGCGCCGGGGCGATTTACTCAAACTGCATAAAATCCGCGAAGACAATCGCCTTCGAAGAACTCGGCTGCGAATCGGTCAAAAAACTGGAAGTCGAAAATTTTCCCGTTTACGTGGCTTTCGACGTGCGCGGAAACAGCATATTCGCGCGATCTGAAGACGAAAAGAGGCGCCAAGGGAAAAAATGAACACTGACAAAAAGCTCAGTTTGATTATACACCTGACGGCTGTGTTTGTCATGGCGGCCGTCGTTTTGGTCGCGGTGTTTGTCTACAGGGAAAATATATTCGGCACTCCGAAAAAAATACCGCCGGATCCGGATCCGCAAGAGGCCGAAATATCAGATGAGAGCCGGACGGTTTCCGCCGAAGAGGAAACGCTTCCGCCCGCTCCGGAGTATCCCCCCGACGACTATATCGAGGCCCCGATGTCGGATTTTATCCGGCATATGTTCGAGACGGCGGTGGAATTGCCGGGCTCCGCGCGCAAAATCGAGGCTCCCCCGAAAGGGCGCGGCCTTGATCTGCAGTACAAGGCGGTTCCCCTGAGCGAGCTCATACCCGAGCCTTTCGAATATTTCGGGGACATTTTGCTGCTGGGGGATTCCGTCACCACGGGTTTTGAGCTGTACAAGGAAAAACTGATGTTTTGCGGCGAAGCGGTTTTGAGGGACATAGCCGTGGTGGCTGTGGGAAATTACGGGGTTTACAACGCGACACGGGACATTTCGGGCGTCCATCCCATATTAAACGGCCAAAAGGCGCTGCCCGAGGATATAATCGCCCAGAAGCGGCAGCAAAAAATCTTCATATGCCTGGGACTCAACGACCTCGTCTGGCAGACGCCAGAGGAATTTCTGGGCTATTATTCGGAGCTTGTCGGCAGGATAAAGGCCAAAAATCCCGGAAAAAGCATCGCGGTGATGTCCGTGACGCCCTGTGTGGCCGGACAAACCTCGAGCGCGCTCGACAACTATGCCATATCCGAAGCGAACAATCTTTTGTTGGAATACGCCAATGAAGCCGGCTTGTATTTCATAGATTACGCCGCGGCGCTCAGGGACGGCGAAAACAACCTGGATGAAGTCTTTTCATCCGACGCTTACACTCATTTGACCACTCAGGCCTATGAACGGCTTGTGGAATATATGCTCTATCACCCGGTGAAATAGGTGAAATTTAAGTGAATTAAAATAACGGAGGAGATAATCAATGGCGAAAATAGGGATCACCATGCGGTTTTTGCTGATTGCGCTCTGCCTTGCGGCGGCTTTGTGTTCCTGTTCGAAGAAAGAAGAAAGCGCGGCGGTTTTGGATCTGCGGAATTTGGTGGGGCTCATAGGGGAAAAAATCGATTTGTCCGAAACAGTCGAACGCCTTGAGCAGTATCAAAATGACTGCGGGATATCGGCGGATGAAATAGTGTGGATGACCGCGCTCAAAAAAATCGATGTGAGTAACGTCGGCAATGCGGAAGTTTTGCTGTTTGTCGAAACGGCCGACGCTGACAAGGCAAAGGAAATCGAAACCAAGTTGAAAACATACAAAACCAACAAACTCAACGAGCTCAGCAATTACAATATAAACCCCGACTACGAAAGGCAATGGTACATAGTCGACAAATCCGAAATCATAGTCGAGGGCAAATACGTGTTCTGGGCAGTCGACGAAAAAGACAGCGAGATAAATGCGATAATCAGGGATTATATCAAAAGTAACAAATAATAAGCGGAGGTGTCATTTTATGGAAAATATCGCCCGGCAGTATCAACAAAGAGCCGGCAGGGTCGCCGATTGCGTGGCGCTGAAAGAACCGGACAGAGTGCCCTTTATCCCCGTCATGGAGGCTTTCCCGGTGTATTACGGCGGCAAAACCATAAAGGAATGCATGTACGACTACAAAAAAACAAAAACTTGTTTCGACAAATTTTTCCGGGATTTTCCCCCCGATCTCGGCTGGGACCCGATTATGATTTTCCCCGCCCAGGCGCTCGAAAAAATCGGCATAAACTGGTTTCGGTGGCCGGGGATGGGGATAGAGGCGGAAAATGTCATGTACCAGTACATAGAAGACGAGTACATGAAAGAAGACGAATACCCGGAAGCGATACGCGACATGTCGAATTTCATGAATACAAAATGGATCCCGCGCTCATTTTCCGCGATGCAGGGTTTTAAAAAGCTGTATACGAGAAACGCGATGTGGTTCGGGTTTCTGGGCACTTTTTCGGCGTTCGACGACGAAGTGATAAATTCCATGCAAAACGCCGCCGACGCGGCGAAAATAATCAACGAATGGTTCGGGTATCTCGGGGATTACAGGGCCAAAATGAAAAACGCGTTCGGGGTGCCGCTGGCCTACGGCGGCTTCGCCTATGCCCCCTTCGACATGCTGGGGGACACCCTGAGGGGGACCCGGGGGATACTCACGGATTTGTACGACCAGCCCGAAAACGTGCTCGCTTTGGTCGAGAAAATCGCGGATTTTGCCATTGAGGACACGATAAAAGGAGCCGAGGGCGCCGAGTCCCCGTATGTCTGGTTCTGGCTGCACAAGGGCGTCGACAGCTTTATGTCGGACGAAATGTATAAAAAGTTCTACTGGCCCACTTTGCAAAGGTATATCGTCGAGCTGACGAAAAAAGGCATCGTCCCGGTCATATACTGCGAGGGCGAATACAACACCAGATTGAAATATCTCAAGGATGTGCCCAGTGGCAAAGTGATTTATGATTTCGAATGGACCGACATGGCCAAAGCGAAAAAAGAGCTGAAAGATATCGCCTGTATCGCGGGCAATCTGCCGAATTACCTGCTGTC
>WQXD01000016.1 GCA_009785015.1 Oscillospiraceae bacterium
ATACGACCAAGTTGGGTTCGGGCTGACCGGATTCAGCAGTTACCGTGACCGTTTCATGATAAACACGCAGTATTTCGACAAATATTACGAAGCGATCGACAATAATGCCCTCCCTGTTACCAGATGCATAATCCGCTCCCCCGAACAGCAACTGCGCCGGTCAATTATTTTGCCGTTAAAGAACATGGACGTAAAAAAAGCGGCTTTTGAAAAATTAAACGGGCGAAAATTGGACAATGTATTTGTGGAAAAAATGAAAAATTTAAAAGCGTTCGGGTTGGTTGAGGAAAGCGAGCGCAATATGAAATTGACGGAATTGGGCGCTTTTGTAGCGGACGAAGTTGTGGAACAGTTTAATGCCGTAGAATATCTTCCGTTTGAAAGGTCAAGATATGCCGAGGGAGTGCTGAACCCCTATTTAAACAACACATCGAACGACGCTTTCGGCAAATAAAATAAACCAAAATTGAAGCAAATTGAAAGGAAATTTTTTTATTATGAAAATAAGACCTGTAGACATCGCCTGCAAATCCAAACACTCGCTTGTGCATATCGGCAGCCTCGATTCTTTTGACTTGACTCCGGGTGGGATTGATGCGGCCCGCAATATTCTGCGGTATTTTGACACGCAGGATAAATCATGTTTGGAGAATGCAATGCGGGCTTATGACAGGCTTATCCCTACGGAAAATTTCGGGGGCGAATATACTGCCCTGCGCTGGATTTGCATGATTCTGCTCGCGCCGTCGCCGAAACTCACGAAACATTTTTTTGACGAGCCGACGGTAAAAGGCTGGTATGATTATCTGAGCGAAAACGATTTTGAAAAATTGAAAACGTATCTGGAATATAAATATCATTTCAAACCGCTGTCGCCCAAAGACACGACAAACACCCGTATGTTCCGTTTTCTGGAAGATTTTATACTGTTTTCGAACCCTGACAGGGAACGGTGGGAAAAAACCAGAAAAATCCTGCGCAAACTGCGAATCGACTATGGCCTGACTATTGCCGACGTAGGTTGCGGCTCAGGATATTTTACGTTTAAATTCGCGAATATGGTGGGTTCTTCGGGAAAAGTTTACGGCATTGAAATAAACTCCCTACATCTTGATTACTTGCGTAAGTTCGTCAGAAATAATAAAATTAAAAACGTCGAAATTGTCGAAAGCAATTCCGACGGCATCGGGTTAAGCCCGGACGTGAAAGCGGATATTGTGTTTTCCTGTTCGTTGTTTCACGTGCTTTACGCCGTGTTTAAAGAAGAAGACCGTTTCGCGTTTATGAAAAGTATTAAAAACACACTAAACCCCGACGGCGCGCTTATCATCATGGACAACGATTTGGTCACGGACGGCAACCTGCCGTATCACGGGCCGTATATCGCAAAAGATTTACTGGTCAGCCAGTTATATTACTACGGATTCAAACTGGTGAAAAAGGTTCAGGTGACCAAACAAAGATACGCGTTGATTTTCAAGCAATGCGAAGTCGTTTCAATGGAGGATAATACAAATCTGGGCAAAGGCATTATTTCCGCCATGTCTGGGGTGTCGTTAGTCAAATATGCGTTAGCCGACGCAACCCCCGAGGAGAGATACACCGAAAACGGCAGGGACGCCGCCGGGCTTTTTATCCGCGCCTTGACTGATAAAACGCCCGACAGCATAGACGCGACTATTGCCGCTTACGAAAAAATAATCCCCAACGAGCGTATCGGGGACGAATACACCGCTTTTGTGTGGTTCTGCGAATATTTAAAAGCAGACGAGCAGGCGCGTTCCCAAATGACCGCCGACCCTCTGGTGAAAGAATATTTCGATTATCTGTCGGAAAACGACTTCGCGTTATTAAAAGAATACCTGTTGAACAGGTACGAGTTATTGCCGGATAAAGGCCATACAATGGAAAAAGTTGATCTGATGAATATCGGCGAACATATCGCGTTTAATAACCCCGCCCGCGAACGCTGGGAAAAAACAAATCAAATGCTTGACTGCATAAATATAAAACCCGGCGAAATCATAGCCGACGTGGGGTGCGGGAGCGGGTATTTCACATATAAGTTCGCGAATCTTACAGGGCCTTCGGGCAAAGTGTACGCGACGGAAATCAACAAAGACGCGCTGTCTTATGTAGAATCGCTGCGGGATAAATATAATCTAAATATCATACCGGTCGTGAGCGCATTAAACGACGCGAAACTTCCGGACGGGCAGTTTGATAAAATTTATATGTGTTCGATGTATCACGCCGTGTATGTGGCTTCGATTGAGTTTGTGAAAGACGGGTTTATCGGCAGCATTAAAACAGCCCTGAAAGACGACGGCAAGTTGATTGTCGTAGACAACGAAATCACGCGCGAGGGCGTGCCGGACTATCACGGCTCCGGTATCGACCGGCGGCTTGCAATCAGCCAGTTGGAACATTACGGGTTCCGTTTGACAGACGAAAAACAATTTATTCCGCAGAGATATATTTTGATATTTCAAAAGGAGAACGGGAAAAAATGAACGGATTAAGCGAATCAAATGAATCGAAAGATATTAAAAAAAATGATGAAATAAAAAAACTTATTATTATTTTGTGCGCGTTATTGGGTTTGATCGTGATCGTTTTTCTTCCGGCGCCCCCGGGGCTTTCGATACAAGGGAAAAATACGTTGGGACTTACTGTGTTTTTTCTGGTTTTATTGATAGCGCGACCCGTTTCGATGCCTGTGATATGTCTTATGCTGTTGGGGGCAATGCCGTTGTTAAGGATTACCGAAAAGTTTGAATACGCGCTGAAAGGGTTTTCCAACCCTGTCCCATATTTTTGCATTGCTTCGATGTGCCTGTCCTGCGCTTTTGTGACTGTGCCGCTTTCAAACAGATTTTTAAAATTTTTATTGACGCATTTCGCCAAATCCACAAAGAGCCTTATTTTAAGCATCATGATATGCGAATCCCTTGTCGCAACCGTCATTTCCAGCGTCCCGTCCACGGCGGTTTTTGTCGCCATCAGTTTGAGTATCCTGCAGACCATCAACGATGAAAAAAAACGGAAAAGCATAGGCAGGGCTATGATTCTTGGAAATATATTTTCAAATATAATAGGCGGCATAGCGACCCCGGCGGGGTCTTCACTGAATATGCTTACAATCAGCATTTTGAGGGACTTAACGGGTAAAAACATTTCATTTGTACAATGGACATCGGTAGGATTGCCAATGGTTATCGTATTAGTTCCGTTTGCGTGGTTTCTCATCATAAAGATATTTAAGCCCGCCGATTTGGGTAAAGAAGACATTGAAGTCTGTATTAATATGCTGCAACCGCCACAGAAAATAGCGCGGAATGAGATTTTGTTTATGATTATTTTTGGCTCTGCGATTATTTTATGGATATTATCTTCATGGGTCCGGGTGATTGATATTAGCGTCGTTGCCGTAATTGCCGCGAGCCTCTGCTTTTTACCGGGACTTAACATCATTTCAACCAAAGATTTTGCGACCATGGCAAAATGGGACGTGTTTTTTATACAGGGAACCGCGCTTACTATGGGGAGCTGCATGATAAACAACGGCGTCGACAAATGGCTTTCGGATATCGTTTTTGGCAAATTCCCTGAATTGCCTATGTTTGCTTTGATTGCCTCTTGCGCTTTCTTTGTCTTTGCGATGCTGCTTGTAATACCGGTCGCTCCCGCCATGATTGCAATTTTTGCGCCGCAATACATCGCAATCGCAGGACAGCAAAACATTTCGCCTGTCATATTGATGTTGGTTTTAGCGTTATGCGCCAAGAATTGTTTTCTACTGCCTTTGGATACCGTCCCGATTATGGGACTGCAAACGGGATATTTTACGATTCCGGAGATTATGAAGCCGGCGTCGATTTTACAATTATCAATCATATTCCTGCTGTCTTTATGGATACCGGTAATCTGCCGTGTGGTTGGATTATTGTAAAATGAATGAAAGCCGGCCTGTTCGGGTAAAACGGGGGTGTGACAAATGCTAAGACAAATGATGGGCGTTAAGAAAAGCAGGGTTATTGTCCGTATTCTCTATGGCTTTATCCACTTGTTCATCTTTTTCTGTAAAACTCGGGGTGAATCCGTCTGCGCCTACTGCGAAAACTTGTTTTAACCTTTTTTTGCCGTCATATCTTTTTAAAAATGACTAAACCGGTTCTGGATCCGGTTTGGTCATTGTCTCGTTTTTTTGGTTTAAAAATTAATAAAGCGTTCGGCTTTATTATGACACGCTGTTGTCATATTTATTGTGATATAATGAAAAAATACAAAAATCAAGGAGATCGATACAATAATTTATGGAAGCAAGAACCGAAATAGAAATCATAGGCGCAAAACAAAACAACCTGAAAAATATCTCGGTGAATATCCCCAGGGACAAACTCACGGTGATAACCGGGGTTTCGGGTTCCGGCAAATCTTCTTTGGCTTTCGATATAGTGTACGGCGAAGCGCAGAGAAGATTTTTGGATTCCATCTCGAATTTCGCGAAAAGCAGGATAAACCAGGTAAAAAAGGCGAAAGTGGATTATGTGAGAGGGCTCTCTCCCGTCATAGCGATCGAACAAAAAAAGGGAAACTCAAACCCGCGGTCGACCGTCGGGACGGTCACGGATATAAACGACTACCTCAGGCTGCTCTACGCGACTGCCGGCGTTGGAAAATGCCCGGTCTGCCAACACCCTTTAAAGCCGGTATCCTCATCCCAGATAGCCGAGCGCGCCTGCAGTTATCTTGAAGCGGGAACCACAGTGGAGCTGCGCGCGCCCGTTTTCAAGGTTTACGGCGAAGAATGGGGGTTTTCGCTCGATAAGATACGCAACAAGGGATATAAATACCTAAAAATCGACGGCAAAGACGTGAGCCTTTCGGAAAAAGTGGAGCTCGACGAGGAAAAAGACTATAACATAGAGGTGGTCTTGGACACTTTTACGATAAGCCCGAACATATATATCCAGATCGCGAAATCCATCGAAGCCTCGATGGTGTCCTTGGATGAGGACATATCCGTGAAAGTCGAAGTGACGAAAGGCAAAGTCCCGGAAGGGTTTTATGAAAACTTCGAATGCTGCCCCGAACACCATTTCATACTCTGCGAGCTCCAGGCCTTTCACTTCTCGTTCAACATCGGGACCAACGCCTGCCACACATGCCTTGGGATAGGCCGCTCGCACGTGGTCGAGCCCAGATTTTTGATTGTGGCGCCGGAGAGGAGCATAATGAAAGGCGGGCTGAAAAAAATGATATTTTCCCCCACCGACAAAAACAGCAACAGGGGGGCGATAATATACAGCCTCGCGAAGCACTACGGATTTTCGATGGATACCCCGATAAATCAACTGCCCAAGGAGGCCTTGGACGTCATATTTTTCGGCTCAAAGGGAGAAGTGATCGAATGGGTGCAGCCCCCCTTCGCCAAAAAACGCAGCTGGGTGGTCGGGAGAAAATGGGCATATGGGGGAATTGTCCACGATATCGAGCACTGGTACCGCAATTTCGTGAGAAATTCCGCAAAGGAACAGAGTTATGAACCCGGTTTTGTGAATGAAGTGATGATAGAAAAAATATGCCCCGAATGCGGCGGGGCGAGGCTCAAAAAACAAAGGCTCGCCGTCACGGTGGGCAAAGTCAACATAGACGAGCTTTCGAGGATGCAGCTTCCGGATCTGCTCGATTTTCTGACAAATCTGCAATTTGACGTTTTGGCGCGGGATGTGGCGGGGAGCATAATAAACGAATTGAAATCGAGGCTATCGCTTCTAATCGAGATAGGGCTGCATTATCTTTCGCTGGGCAGAAGGAGCGACACCATATCGGGCGGCGAGATGCAAAGGATAAAAATGTCGACGCAGATTTCAAGCGAGCTGATGGGAATGCTCTACATCATGGACGAACCGAGCATAGGGCTCCACGCCAGAGATGCGATTCGGGTCATCCAGACGATGAAAAAACTGCGGGATCTCGGAAATACGGTCATAGTGGTGGAACACGACGTCGAAACCATGAAAAACGCGGACTATATGGTCGAAATAGGCCCGGGCCCGGGGATACACGGGGGAAACATCATCGCCTGCGGGAGCTGCGAGGACATACAGAACTGCGAAGAGTCCATAACCGGGCAATACCTCGCAGGCAAGCTCTCCATTCCCATTCCGGCAAAACGCCGCCCCGGAAACGACAGATTCCTGTATGTTTACGGCGCCAGGGAAAACAATCTCAAAAATGTGGACGTGGAGATACCGCTGGGGACATTTGTCTGCATAACGGGCGTCTCGGGCTCCGGAAAAAGCACGCTCATAAACGAAGTTCTGTTCAAACAGCTTGAAATAATCAAAAAGGGCGCGAGGATACTCGCGGGCGAACACGACCACATACTCGGGATAGAAAACATAACAAACGTCATAAATATCGACCAGTCGCCAATCGGCAGGGGGAGCAAATCCAACCCTGCGACATATATCGGCATTTACGACAGGATAAGGGCGATTTTTTCATCGACGGAGGAAGCCCTCAAAAGAGGCTACAGGGCCCTCGATTTTCCCTGACCCATTCGGGAGGCGTCAGATGCGAGCACTGCCACGGCGACGGAATCCTTGTGACAAACCTGCAGTTCATGGCCGATATCGAAACGGCATGCCCCGTGTGCAAAGGGGAAAGATTTTCCAAGGAAGGGCTTGAAATCACATACAAAGGCAAAAGCATAGCGGACGTCTTGAATATGACCACCGAAGAAGCGCTCGGATTTTTCGACGATGTAAAATACCTCAAACACAAAATCGGCATAATGAACGAACTCGGACTTGGGTATCTGACCCTGGGCCAGAGCTCGACCACCCTTTCGGGCGGCGAGGCGCAGCGCGTCAAGCTCGCCTATGAACTCGCCAAGATAAAACGCGGGATGCACAATTTATATATTCTGGACGAGCCCACGACCGGGCTGCATCTTTACGACATACAGAAACTTTTGTACTGCTTAAACAAACTGATTGACAACGGCCACACGGTCATAGTTATAGAACATCACCTGGATGTGGTGAAATCGGCCGATTATATAATAGACCTGGGCCCCGAAGGGGGAAACAAAGGCGGATATGTGGTGGTCAGCGGGACTCCCGAAGAAGTGGCGCGATGCGAAAACTCATTCACCGGGAAATATTTGCAGGACGTGCTGCCGCAAATTCGATGATAAACTCCGCCCCGGGCCCGTCAAGCCTGTTTTTCGCGGTTATTTTCGCGTTGTGCTGCTCCGCTATGGATTTCGCGATGGACAGGCCTATGCCGTGCTTTCCCGAAGGCCCTTTGTAAAAACGCTTGAATATATCGGGGAGCTCTTTTTCCGGTATGCCCGGCCCGTCGTCTTTGACGTGCAAAAACACGCTTTGCCCGCTTTCGCGAAATGAAACCTCGACATTTGTTTTGGCGTACCGGACGCCGTTTGCCATTATGTTCATGACCGCCCTCATCAGATTTTCCTCGTTGCAGTCTATGTATATCTCTTTTGGCGGAGGAATTATTTTTATCGTTTTGTCGTGGTTTACGACCAAGCCGCGCAGTTTTCCGGCGCAGTTTTCCGATAATTCAGCCAGATTTACATCTTTGGCCAAAACCGGATTGTTTGTGTTGTCTATTTTTGATATGTAGAGCAGATCGGAAACCAGCTCGTTTAACCTTTCCGATTCGGATATTATTATATCCGCGGCGTTGTTTTTGTCTTTTTGCGTTTCGAAAACGCCGTACTTTACCCCTTCCGCGTAACCGCGTATCGACATTAGGGGGGTTTTGAGCTCGTGGGAAACATTCTGAAAAAAAGTTTTTTGGTTTTCGTCGTTTTTTTCGAGTTTTTCCGCGGTTTCATTCATCCGGCGGTTCAAATCGACGAGCTCCCGGTCCTTAAAGGAATATTCGTTGCGCCTAAAATTTCCGTGCCCGATCTCATCGGCGAAAACGCACAGTTTTTTTATGGGCTTGGATATGCTTTGCGAAATGAGCAAAACGTATAAAATCGTGAAAATCATCGCTATGAGCAAAATAAACAGCAGCATCACATATATGTTTTCGACAAAATTGTCATATTTGGCGGAACTCACATAAAAAACGGCGGAAAAACCCGTCAGGCCGAACAGCGGATCCAAATCCAAAACGGTCAGGTAATAATTTCCGAAAGCGGCCAATGCCTTGTATATCGTTTTTTCATCTGCGTAGTTGTTTTCCTTTATCGCATGCAGCAGATTATCCATCTCATTTAAATTCAAGAGCATATCGTTTTCCGAATTGGGATACCGGCGCCCGTAATCGGACGAAGAATAAATTATGGCGTTTACCTCCGAATTGGCGTTTTTGTTTTTTAAATACCTAACCAAAGCCCCGTAAACGACGGCAGGGTCCACTATGATGGTATTATTTATCTGTATATGCGGCGTATTGGCGATGATGACGTACTTATTTTGATTTATATCCTCGATCGCATTTGACAATTGGTTTTCCATGTCCCTTTGCACGTATTCGTCGATAAAAAAATTAAAACTGACAAAAATCAACGAAAAGATAAATAAAATAAACACCACCATCAGCGAAAGCATCCGGAAAGCGACGCCGAAAGGTTTTCTTTTTTTTGTCTTTGGGTTTTCGTACATAAATACCGCCCGCTTTTCTGTTTTTTATTTTTTTTCTTTCAGCCTGAATCCGAAACCCCAGACCGTATCCACGACCAAATTCGTCTGGGACAGCTTTTTTCTCAGCCGTTTTACCGTGTCGTCGGCGACGCGCGTCTCTATATCCGCGTTAAAGCCCCAGATTTTGTCCAACAATTCATCCCTCGACACCGCGCGCGCCTGGTTTTCCATCAGATACACGAGCAGATTGAATTCATTCGGGGTGAGTTGTATTTCCTCCCCGCCGCCGCTCTTGTTTACCACCGTTTTGCCCGCCAAGTCTATTTCCACATCCGAAAAATGCAAAAATTGGTTTTCCGGGGCTTTTTTGTCCATTTCTATGCGCCGGAAAATCGCCCTCACCCGCATCACAAGCTTCATCGGCGAAACCGGTTTCGTGAAATAATCGTCGCTTCCCAGCGTAATCCCCTCGGCATAATCCGCATCGCTGTCCCTGGCAGTCAGGATTATGATCGGGACGTCGCTTGTACGGCGTATTTTATTGCATATCACAAGCCCGTCCGAACCCGGCATCATGATGTCCAATATTATAAGATCGGATTTTTTTTTGAGAAAAGCCTTGAATAAATCGTCGCCGTTGTCGAAAGCCTGAACGTCGTAACGCTCTTTTTCCAAAAAACTTTTGATCAGCTCCTTTATATGCGGTTCGTCGTCGGCTATGTATATCAGTTTTTCCGTGTTCATAATTTGGCAATCTCCGTTTTTTATTTTCATTTTGATTATACCGCAATTTTATCATTATTTCAGGTGAAAGTTATAATAAAGTTGCGGCAAATTTGTGTCAATTTATTTAATTTTTATTTTATGCGCGATTTATATAAAAATTTAACAATTTTGTGATAATCTTATTTAACAAGGACAACAACAAGAAAATTTACGGCGGTTTGTTTTTATGCAAAACATAAGCGATCTTTGGGAATATGTAAAAAATACGGTGATGTCCGTGAGGGCGATCGACGTAATAGATATGATATTGGTTTCAGTCATCATATATTACGCAGTCAGGTTTATCAGGGACAGGCGGGCAGCCAAGCTGCTTCTGGGTATTTTGTTTTTGATTGCCGGTTATTTTCTAAGCGACGCTCTGCAGATGTATGTGCTGAGCTTCATATTCACAAAAATATTTCAAGTGGGCATATTGGCGCTTCTTATCGTCTTTCACCCGGAAATCAGAAGCCTCCTCGAAAAAGTCGGCGGCACCTCGATCAATTCGATAAACCGCATCGTGGATCAGAAAAACATACAGAAAATCACCGGCGCCATCGATATAATTTCGAGATCGGCCGCGGAATTTTCCGCTCTGAAAAGAGGCTCGCTGATCGTCATTGAACGATCGACAAAATTGGGGGATATAAAAAACAACAGCGGAATAATCGTGGATGCGAAGCTGAGCGGCCTTTTGCTGCAGAATATTTTTTACAACAGGGCTCCGCTGCACGACGGAGCGGTCATCATCGAACTCGATCTTATAAAAGCGGCCGGGTGCTTTCTTCCCCTTTCTCAGAGCGCGGATATTCCCGCCGATGTGGGCACCCGCCACAGGGCGGGGCTGGGGATAAGCGAAAACAGCGACGCGGTGGTGGTCATCACTTCCGAGGAAACCGGAATCATATCATTGGCGGTGGACGGAAAGCTCGAAAGAAATTTCGATATGTATTCCCTGAAAAAAAAGCTCACGGATTTATTGCTGGAAAACAAAAATCAAAAAGTCAAAAAAACCCGGAAAAAGGCGGATGATTGAATAAAATGAACACTCCGGACGAAACAAAAATCGGGCGCAAAAGCTCAAAATGGGATTTTCTTTTGAGAATATTGTCGGTGGTCTTCGCCATATTGATCTGGTTTTGGGTCATAGGGTTCGAGACGCAGATTACGCGAAAGAAATTCGCCTCCATACAGGTGCAAATAGACAAACAGAGCCTGAGCGACATGGAATCCAAATACGGGTATACCATAATCGTCGACAAGGAAGTATATATAGACGTTACGCTGGAGGGCAAAAGCTCGGATTTGAACAAAGTCAAAGCTTCGGATATCCGCGTCTATGTGGATTTGAAAAATGTCTCGCAGGCCGGCGAAATATCCCTGCCCATCGAAATAAAGGAAATGGACTATGTGCAGGTCGCAGAGCAGAGCCAAAGCAGCACGATTTTGTATATAGACGTCAAGACGTCGAGGAATATTCCGGTCGAAGCGAAAATAGTTCAGATGGTCACGGAATCGAACATCGAAATCGGGGAATTGAAAAAAAATCCGGACAGCGTGGTGGTATACGGGCCCAAAGGGGTGCTGGACACTTTAAATCACGCCCTCGTGAATATTTCCTTGGGGTTTGAGCCGGTAAACCGCCCCGCCAAAGTCACCGAAAAATTCATACTGATAAACGAAAACGGGGACGAAGTAAAAAACCAATATATAACCACAAAGGAAGTAACCGCGATAAATATAGAGATACCCGTCACCATAACAAAAGAAGTTCCCCTTTTGGCAAACTACAGACACGGGTATTACAACAATAAAAACACAAATATAAGCATAATCCCGGATAAAATAGAAATACGGGGCGTTCCCGACGATATAAACAGAATAGAAAGCATATACCTAAAGGACATAATAGACGAAAAAAAATATGACCACGACACGACAATCATGAATTCCGCCGTTTTGCCGGAGGGCGTGGAAAGCCTGAACGGCGAAACCGCTCAGATAGAAATAAAATTTATCGACCCCGATACGAAATTTATCAGGATACCGACGAGGATGAATTCCAATTTCAATGTGGTCCGGCCGCAAAACGCGGAATACCGCATAAAAGAAGACAATGTGCAAATAAAAATTCTGGGCCCTTCGGAAAACCTGCGGAGTATAAACTCTTCCCGTATTTCGGTAACTGTGGATCTGAGCGCGTATGAAAAAGGGACGCATTCGGATATACCGCTCGACATTTTGGTTATATCGGACGACGCGGTTTTTTGCGTGGGGGAATATTTTGTAAGTGCGGAGATTTATTAGTGGCAGTCATATGGATATTGTGGAAAATATAATCCTCGATATAGATTGCGGCGAAGGCGACGCGATAGAGGAAGCAAGGAAAAAAATCGGCAAAACTCCGGGAAGCCTTGGGCGGATATACAAAAAATCGATAGATGCGAGGCATAAAGAAAATATAAAATTCGTTTATTCGGTCATATTCGGCGAAGACACAAAAGAACCCAAAACGATAAGGGCCGCATATGGAAAAAAACCGCAAACAACCCGCCCCGCGGTTATAGGGTGCGGTCCCGCCGGAATGTTCTGCGCGCTCGTATTGGCCGAAAACGGATATAATCCCGCAGTTTTTGAAATGGGCGGCGACATGGATTCGAGGATAAAAAAAGTCGGCAGGCTTTTTTCGGAGGGCGTTCTCGACGAAAAAACAAATGTGTGCTTCGGAGAGGGCGGTTCGGGGACTTTTTCGGACGGCAAGCTGACCACCAGGATAAATGACGGATATTGCAGGTTCGTTTTGGATACATTCGCGAGGTTCGGGGCCCCGGGCGATATTTTGTATCAGGCAAAGCCCCATGTGGGAACCGACAAAATAAGAAGCGTGACAAAAAAAATACGCGAGGAGATATCAAAAAACGGCGACGTCTATTTCAACGCCGAAATCACGGATATAGAAAAAGGTTCCGGCCATGTAAAATTTACCGTAAACGGCGGCGAAACACTTGAGACATCCGGGCTGTTTCTGGCAGCGGGCCAGCATTCGTTCGATTTGTATGAGTCGCTTATAAAAAAAGGGTTTTCAATCGCACCCAAACCCTATTCGGTGGGCCTGCGAATAGAACACAAACAGAACTATATAGACGAATTGGTATACGGGCGCTATGCGGGTCATAAAAACCTGCCTCCGGGGGAATACGCCTTATCGCATAAAACACCCTCCGCGCGCGGAGTTTACACGTTTTGCATGTGCCCGGGGGGCGTGGTGGTAAATTCGGCGGCCAAAAACGGCGAAATAGTCACAAACGGCATGAGTTATTTCTCGCGAAGTAAAGAAAACGCGAATGCGGCAGTTGCGGTGTCGGTCACCCCGGAGGATTACAAAGAAAACGTATGGGACGCTTTCAACTTCAGAAAGACAATCGAGAAATCCGCCTTTGAAATAAAAAACGAAGCCTTTGCCGCCCCGGTCCAAACCTTAGGAGATTATATAAAAAATAAAACAGGCAATTTGCGAAAATCGAGCGTTTTGCCTTCATACACGGGAAAAATCACGGAATATGATTTAAACAGGCTGTTTCCGGAATTTATAAACAAAACGATAAAGGACGGGATAACGCAGTTCGACAAGGCGCTGAAGGGGTACTTTCGCGAAGACGCGGTTTTGACCGCCCCGGAGACGAGGACTTCGTCGGCGGTGCGCATACTGCGCGACGGCGCCGGGCTGAATTGTGTCGGCTGCGAGTATATTTACCCCTGCGGCGAAGGGGCGGGATATGCGGGGGGGATTATGAGTTCGGCGGTCGACGGCATAAAATGCGCGGTCAAATATATGGAGAAATGGAAAAGCGTATGAAAAACAAGGCGTATGTAAAGGAAGTAAGCGGCGGCAAAGCGGTCATTTTGGTAAAAAGGGAATGCATGTGCCAAAAAACCGGCGGCTGCGAGGCGAAGTGTTTCGGGATTCAGAGCGAAATAATCGAAGCGGTGACGGAAAACGACGCCCGGGCAGAAGCGGGCGATTTCGTGGAGGTCGAGGCCAAGGGCTCTGCGATACTTCTGTATTCCGCAATCGTCTTTATTCTTCCGGTCTTCACGGGGCTGTTTTTGTATTTTATCGCCGGGCTTTTTACCGAAAATATCATTTTGCCTTACGCCGTATCGGCGGCGGGATTTGTTTTGTCGGTCGGTTTTTTGTACTTTTTTTTGAATAATATAGTCAAAGGCAGAAATGATTTTAAAATAACGAAAATTTTATAGGTGAACTGATGGTTACGTCAAAATGGAATATAGCAGTCCACGACAAAGAAAAAATCGCGCAAATCGCGCGCGAATCAAAAATAAGCGAACTGACCGCCAAACTTTTGGTCAACAGGGGATATGAAACAAAAGAGCGGATAAATATGTTTTTGGAAAAATCCGGCGATTTGTTCCACGACCCGTTTCTGATGTCGGATATGGAAAAAGGCGTCGACAGGGTGAAGGACGCCGTGGACGGCAACGAAAAAATTATGATATACGGCGACTACGACGTGGACGGCATTTCATCGACCTGTATCATGTTCATGTACCTGAAAAAACTGCGCCTCGACGTCTGTTATTACATACCCGACAGATTCGAGGAAGGATACGGCATAAACAAAGAAGCGGTGAAAAAAGCCAAGGAAAAAAATATAGACCTCATAATCACGGTCGATACCGGAATAACCGCCGTGGAGGAAACGGTGTACGCCGCAGAGCTGGGAATCGATATAATAATAACGGACCATCACGAATGCCCCAAGACGCTGCCCCAAGCGGCCGCCGTGATAAATCCCAAAAAAGCGGGGGATATTTACCCCTTCAAGGAACTCGCCGGGGTCGGCGTTGCCTTTAAATTTATCACGGCGTACAACACCAAATACGAAAACGAAAAAAACGAAGCCGAGCTGAAGAGCTACTTTGAATTTGTCGCCATGGGGACAATCGCCGATATCATGGTTCTGACAAACGAAAACAGGCCCACGGTGGACCTCGGTTTGAAAAGTATGACAAATTCCAAAAATTTCGGCATAAACGCGGTGCTTGAGAGTTATTTCAGATACAAAAACAAAAGAAGCGTATCCACGGACATGATCAGCTTCTATATCTCCCCGAGGATAAACGCCGCCGGGAGATTGGCCAAAGCCAACCGGGCAGTCGAGCTTTTTTTATCGGAAAACAAAAAAAACGCCGAAATTCTGGCGGAAGAATTGTCGGTATACAACAGGCAGAGACAGGAAACCGAAAAAGAAATATTTATCCTGGCCGAAAGAGAATTCAACCGCATCAAGGACAAAGACAAAAAAAAGATAATAGTACTGCATGACGACAACTGGAACCAGGGGGTAATAGGCATCGTGGCTTCCAAACTTTCGGAACGCTACAACAAGGCTTTCATATTGTTCGCCAAAGACGCGGGCGGGATATACAAAGGTTCCTGCCGGAGCGTCAAAAACATAAATATAACGGAAATGCTCGCCTCGTGCCCGGATATTCTGATAAAATACGGAGGCCATGAAAGAGCCGCGGGGCTTTCGGCGGAAGGGGAAAATATAGCCGAGCTCGACAGAAGATTAAACGAATACGCAAATCAAAACAATATCGAAATAGTAAAGGACAAATCATGCGAAATCGAATGTGAAATCGAATGCGAAACCATAAGTTTGGAAGCCGTGAAGGAATTTGAGAGGCTCGAGCCGTTCGGCAACGGCAACCCGGTGCCCTTGTTCGCCGTCTTAAACTGCAAAATATTGAATGTGACTCCCATAGGGGAAAACAAGCACATAAGAATCGAACTGGCTCGCGGCAGGCACTTGTTCGAAGCGGTATATTTCGGCATGGAGACCGAAACCTTCCCATTTGAGAAAAATGAATATGTGGATATCGCCTGCAATATAAACGTCAACGAATTTATGAACAAAGAGAGGATCCAGTACATAGTCCGGGATATCCGTTCAAGCGAAAATTATCTGAAACACTACAGCGCGGAAAAAGAAAACTATTACCGTTTCATCCGAAACGACAGCGGATATAAATTCACAAAAAACGACGTCCCGGACAAAGAGGATTTCAAGTCGGTATATATTTTCCTTCTGAGCGTTTTCAAAAAAGACGTGTTATACGATTCCCCGCGCGATTTCAACAAATTGCAGGGCAAATATTTTGAAAACTCGGAAACTGCGGTTTCGCGGTTTAAATTCAGGGTGATAATGGATATATTCGCAGAGATGAAAATAATATATCTCGAGCATGATTTTGACAGTATCGCGAAAATCAAAATAAACAAAACGAATGATAAAACGGATTTAAACGATTCTTCGATATACAACAAATTGAAATCATTGAATTTTTGAGGTGATATTGTGGATTATTACGGTATGTTTCTGACATTGAAACAATTTCTGACAAATGCGAACAAGGGTTATGACCTCGAGGTCATAACCAAAGCTTTTGAGTACGCTTCGAATATGCACGAAGGGCAGTACCGGAAATCCGGGGAAGAATACATCTGCCATCCCGTGGCTACGGCGCAAATCTGCGCGAATATGGGATTTGACACCGATTGCATCTGCGCCGCGCTGCTTCACGACGTGGTGGAGGACTGCGCGGACAGGACCAATTTAAACGAAATAAGAAACAATTTCGGCGAAAGCGTGGCTTCCCTTGTCGACGGGCTGACAAAGCTGAAGGATATGCGTTTTGACACAAAAGAAGAAGAAAGCATCGAAAATCTGCGCAAAATGCTGTTCGCCATGTCCAAAGACCCGAGGGTCATGTTCGTGAAGCTCTGCGACAGGCTGCACAACATGCGGACCATTTCATCGATGACCGAAGACAAACAAAAAATCATATCATTGGAGACGATGCATATATTCGCCCCCGTGGCGCACCGGCTCGGAATGAGCAAAATAAAGGGCGAACTCGAGGATATAAGCCTGCAGTGTTTGGATTCGCCCGCATACAACATGATCAAATCGGACATAGAAAAAAAATTCGGGGAATCGAGGGACTTCATAGAAAAAAGCCAGGAAAAAATCAAATCCCGGCTCAATATGTAGAATATAAAGTTTTCGGCGGAGGGCAGGGTGAAGACGATATACAGCATATATAAAAAAATACTGATGAAGGGCAAATCGTTGGACGAAATCTACGATTTTTACGCTGTGCGCTATATTGTCAACAATATCGAGGAAGTGTATATCGTTTTGGGTATAATACATGAATTATTCAAGAGCATACAGGGCACATTCAACGATTACATATCCAATCCGAAACCCAACAGTTATCAGTCGATCCACACCACCGTCATAAACGAAAACGGAATCCCGTTCGAAGTGCAGATAAGGACGAAGGAAATGCACGAAACGGCGGAATTCGGGGTCGCCGCGCACTGGAAATACAAATCGGGCGAGGAAGCCCCCGAAGAAATAACAAAAAAACTCATATGGCTCAAATCGCTTGTCGAAGTCGAAAAAGACATAAACGATTCCGAAGAATTTTTGTCCCTCATAAAAGACGGCCTGTACACCGACGAAATATTTGTCTACACGCCGAAAGGCGACGTGAAAGCGCTCCCCAAAGGGGCGACTATCATCGATTTCGCCTATGCCATACACTCGGCCATAGGAAACAAGACCGTCGGGGGGAAGATAAACGGAATCATTTCGCCGATCGACGCGGAACTTGAAACGGGCCAGATAATAGAAATACTGACCTCAAATTCCTCAAAAGGCCCGAACAGGAACTGGCTCGGTTTTGTCAAAACGGGAGAAGCGCGAAACAAAATCCGGCAATGGTTCAAAAAAGAAAAACGCCCCGAAAATATACTGATCGGGCGCGAGGAAATAGAGCGCATTTTTAAGCAGCAAAACAGAGCGCTCACCGAAGATCAGAGGGATGCGATACTCACAAATGTTTCAAAACGCGAAGGGTTCGAGATCTTGGACGATTTCTATAACGCGATAGGCTACGGGGGCGTATCCCTGACAAAAATCGTTTTCAAGATGAAAGAAGAATCGGACAAGATCATAAAAGAACAAACCGGCGAACTGATTCTCGGTATAGAATCCGTGGAATTTGACCGCGCCAAAACCCCTTCGGACAGTACCCTTGTCATTGTGGACGGGCTTGACAACTGCCAGATAAAATTAGCCAAATGCTGCAACCCGATCCCCGGCGACGGCATATGCGCTTTTATGACAAAAGGCGGGCACGGATTATCGATACACAAAACCAATTGCGCGAATTTTTTGAGTTTAAAATCGGCGGAAGGAAACAGCGACAGGATATTTTCCGCCTTTTGGAACAGCGAAAAGATAAACAAGCAGGAACACGGCGAAAAGAAAAATTTCAAATCCATGTTGAAAATAACCGCAGTCAACGATTTGAAACTCATATCCGCGATAACGCTTCTGCTGGCGGATATAAAAGTGTCGGTGCACTGCGTAAACGAGATAAAAGCAAAATCCGACGGCAGCGTCATTTTGAACTTGTTGGTGAGCGCGAGGGATGTGGAACATCTGAATCATATAATAAACAAGCTCAAAACGATAAAGAATATAACAAGAGCGGACAGGCACGGCGTCTGAAGGCGCGGATTGTATTATGAAGATTATCACCAAAGGAAACCTCGGGCATAAAATCCCCGAATACTATATTCAAACTTTTTCCCTTTTGTTTTTTCCGGAAGACGGCGTTTTCGGAAAAAAGAGCCAAAGCGAAAACTTTATAAAAATTTTTGTAAATGAGGCCCATAATTTTGTGGATATTTCGGTTGAAATATGCTATAATAAAAAAACCGCTTCAAAATCCGCGAAAACCAAAGAAAGCCGAAGCGAAGATCTATTGACTTACACGGGCAAACTTTTTTACGGAGCCGGCGGCGAAATCACGGGTATATATCCCCCGTGGGGGATACATACCGGGATAAGGCCGGCAAAAACCGCCGGGGAAATCTTCGAAAAAAACAATTCAGACGAAAAAAAAACCCTTGACAGACTGCGCGGCGATTACCTGATGTCCGAGGGCAAATCGGCTCTGGCGCTGAAGACATACAAAAACGCCAAAGCGGCGGCAGGCGTCATAGGCGAAAAAGATTTTTCGCTGTATATATCGATACCCTTCTGCCCGACAAGGTGCAGATACTGTTCGTTTGTGTCTTTTGCCACTCCGGGGCTTTTGAAACTGATTCCGGAATATGTGAAAAAATTGACCGAAGAGATAAAAATCACGGGCGAAATCACGCGGGATATGAAATTAAAAACGATATACATAGGCGGGGGCACGCCGACCGCCCTGGAGGATAAATTCCTTGAAACCATACTGCTTTCCATAAAAGAAAATTTTGATTTTTCAAATTTATCGGAATACACGGCCGAATGCGGGAGGCCCGATACGATCACCGCTCAAAAACTCGAACTCTTCAAAAGTTTCGGGGTGGACCGGGTCAGCGTCAACCCGCAGACTTTAAATGACTCCGTACTCAAACAAATCGGCAGGCCGCATACCGCGGAAGATTTTTTTAAAGCGTTTGAAACGGCGAGGAAATCGGAAATAAAAAATATAAACACGGACTGCATAATCGGTCTGACCGGCGAATCAAAGCCGAGCATGTTGGAAACGGCGTCGGCGCTTTCAAGCCTGAAGCCCGAAAATATAACGGTCCATTCGCTGTGCCTGAAAAAATCATCAGAATTGAAATCGTCGGAATTTGAAAAAACGCTCAGTCAGAGCTCTTCCGGATTAAATGAGACCTTGGATGATATTTACGAAATTCTGAGCCTTGCGGGATACAAGCCGTACTATATGTACCGGCAGAAGTACGCGGCGGGCAACTTGGAAAATACGGGATTTTGTTTGGATGGGCGCGAGTGTTTGTACAATATATACATGATGGACGAGCTCATGAGCATATTCGGCGCGGGAGCGGGGGCGATGACGAAAATAGTGAAGGGGGGCCGAATCGAGCGAGCGGCCAACTATAAATACCCCTATGAATACATCGGACGCGATTTTCAAATAAACAGTCAAAAAAACATCGGTAAGCTCAAAATTTTGCGGGATTGAAACTGAAAGGAAAATATCAAAAATGGGAATCAGATACAAATACGAGGATTACAAAAAAAGCGCGGATTTCATAAAAGAAAATCTGCCCGAAATACCGACTGCGGCGGTCATACTCGGTTCGGGGCTGGGCGGATACGCCGAAAAGCTCGCAGACCAAAAGATCATAAAATACGAGGAAATACCCTCCTTCCCGAAATCGACCGTCGCGAACCACAAGGGCGAATTGGTTTTCGGAAGGACCGGCGGCCTCAAAGCCGAACCGGTGCTTGTGATGAACGGGCGTTTTCATTTTTATGAAGGCTATGAAATGGAGGACACAGCCTATCCGGTCGGCGTTTTTTATCTTCTGGGCATAAAAAAAATGATAATAACAAACGCGTCCGGGGGGATAAATCTCACTTTTCATCCCGGAGATCTGGTCTGCGTGTACGACCACATAAAACTCACCTCCGAAAGCCCTGTGAGAGGGGAGAATATATCCGAATTCGGTTCCCGTTTTTTCGATATGGGAAGCGTGTATTCGAAGGATTTTATCCAAAAAGCCAAAGACTGCGCTTTGGAACTGGGAGTTTCCCTCAAGGAAGGTGTCTATGCGTATATGTCCGGGCCGCAGTATGAAACCCCGGCGGAAATCAGAATGCTCAGGGCTATGGGCGCCGATCTGGTCGGCATGTCCACCGTGGCCGAAACGATACAGGCGGCGCAGTGCGGAATCAAGACGCTTTGCGTCTCATGCGTGACAAATTACGCCGCGGGCATCAAAGACGAGCCGCTCTCGCACGGGGAAGTGGTGGAGGCGGGACGGGAAATATCCGAAAAATTCAAAAAATTGATCGACGGAATTTTATCTAAAATATAATAAAAAAAAGGGTTCGGTAAACAAGTAAATGAAAATACTATTTAAAAACGCCAATATGACGGATAAAAACGGAGAATCGGTCAAAGGGGCCGATGTATACACGGATGGGGAATATATCATATCCGTCGGCAAAAACGAAATCGTACCGGAATTTGAGCCGGACAGAATAATAAACGCCGAAAATATGCTGCTTATCCCGGGACTGTACAACGCCCACACGCACCTTCCCATGACCATGTTCAAAGGCTATGCCGAAGATATGGCATTGGACCGCTGGCTCTCCGAAAAAATATGGCCGGCGGAAAAAAAACTGACCGATATAATGGTATATTACGGGGCGCTTTGGGGAATTGCGGAGCAGATAAAAAACGGTATCGTATCGTGTTCGGAAATGTACATGTTTCCCGAGGATATACTGCAGGCGGCCGATGAGAGCGGGTTTAAGCTGAATTACTGCAACGGGGTGATGTCCTTTGACTCAAATGAAAACCCCAAAAACAACAGGGACTTTGCCAAAGCGAAAAGGCTGTATAAGAATTACCACAATTCTTCGCACGGCAGGATAAAAATCGACATGTCGATTCACGCGGAATATACCTCGCATGAAAAAATAATAAGAGCCGTGGCGGATTTTGCGAATGAAAATATGATGATGAACCAGGTGCACATATCGGAGACAAAAAAGGAACATGACGAATGTGTCCAACGGCGCGGCATGACCCCGTGCGAATTTTTCAATTCGCTGAGCTTTTTCGATTCGCCCACGATAGCCGCGCACTGCGTGCACATAACCGAAAACGACATGGAAATAATGGCGGAAAAAGGCGTGACGGCGGCCCACTGCCCCTCGAGCAATCTGAAACTCGCGTGCGGGATCGCCAAAATCCCCGCCATGCTGGACAAAGGCATAAACGTCGCGATGGGCACCGACGGCTCAGCTTCGAACAACAGCCTCGACATATTGAAAGAAATGTACATAGCCTCGATTCTGCAAAAAGGCATAAGCGGGGACCCCACGGCGATGCCCGCGAAAAACATGCTGAAACTCGCCACCGTGGACGCCGCGATCGCGCAGGGCAGGGAAGACTCCGGGAGCATCGAAGCGGGCAAAAAAGCCGATATAACCGTATTGGATTTGAGCGCGCAGGAAGCCTTGCCCATATACGACCACAACAGCGCGCTTTTGTATTCCTTGGGTGCGGGAAATGTCATAATGACGATATGCGACGGCAGGATACTGTATGAAAAGGGCGAATTCAAAACGATAGATATAGAAAAAGTGAAATACAAAATGAAGAAATTTTCGGAGCAGTACGGACAATAATGGGTAAAATCAGAAAACAGACGTTTCTCCAGGCTTCCCTTATACTCATGCTCGCCAATCTGGCCGTCCGGATCATCGGAGCCGTTTTCAGGATACCGATATACAAGTTACTGGGGGAGATGGGCTATGCGAACTACCAGCACGCCTACAGCCTTTATCAGATATTTTTTACGATTTCCACCGCGGGGCTCCCGGTGGCCATCTCAAAGATGATATCCGTGGCGAACCTCAATGAAAACTATGAGGAAGAAAGAAAAACCTTCAATCTCGCCCTTGCCGGGTTTGTGATATTGGGAGCGGCGGGGTCATTCGCGATGATGCTCGGGGCGGGCGCCTATTCCGCATTTGTAGGCAATCCGGATGCGAAATACAGCATATTGATTTTGGCGCCGACGCTTTTTTTCGTGTGTGTGACTTCCGCTTTCAGGGGATATTTTCAGGGGCGGCTGAATTTTATACCGACTGCCGTCTCCGAAATAATCGAAGCCTCGGGCAAACTTGTCATCGGTATAGCCGCGGCGATGTACGCCATCGGCAAATATCCCGGAAGGCTCGACATCGCGGCGGCGTTCGCGATAAGCGGGCTCACTGTGGGCAGCGCGGTCGGCGTATTGTATCTGTATATCAAAAAAATATTGATGAAAAAACAGGAAAAATCAAAAAAGTCAACTTTGCCCGCCAGAAAAAACATGGAAATCATGAAGGATATAATAACAATATCGCTGCCCATAATGATGACTTCGTCGATTGCGAGCCTTGCGGGGATGATAGATTCGTTTATGATGACCCGGAGGCTCATCGACATAGGCTGGGCGGCCGAGTCGGCCGTGGGCATGTATGGGCAGTATTACGGCTTGGCCGTCCCGTTTTTCAGTTTGCCCAATACGCTCGTGGTCCCCTTCGCAGTCAGTATAATCCCGGTCATCGGGGCCGCTTTTTCGGAAAACAACGTAAATTCCATAAAATCGACGGCTGAATCCACTTTCAGGGTATCTTCGATGGTGGCGCTTCCCTGCGCTTTCGGCCTCATATTTTTGTCAGAGCCCATACTCGCCCTGATCTACCCGGAGAGAATGGAACAGGTGATCTCGACGGCGCCGCTTTTGTCGGTTTTGGGCGTCGCGGTCATGTTCGTTTCCATGATGACCGTGACAAATTCCATGCTCCAGGCCCAAAAACAGGAGATGAAAACCATCATATCGATGGCTTGCGGAATGGCCGTCAAGATAATATCGAGCTATATACTGATAGGGATTCCTTCGGTGAACCGCTACGGCACGCCGATCGGCACATGCCTGTGCTATTTTACCATCATGGCCCTCAACTTCTGTTTTTTGGCGAAATATACAAAAGCTTTCCCGGATTTTCGCCGGACTTTCGTAAAACCCTTCATTTCAAGCGCGGTCATGGCGGTATTTTCGGTTTTGACCCATGCGGCCGTGAACAAAATTTCAAACGCTCCGAGGCTTGCCGCGCTTGCCGCGCTTTTTGCGGCCGTTTTGGTTTATGCCGTATCTATAATCGCGTGCAGGACCCTGACTGCGGAAGATGTGCTGCTTCTTCCAAAAGGGGCGAAATTATATGAATTCATGAAAAGAAAAAAACTGATCGACGAAAAATAACGGAGAAGGGAGAGGTTTTATGGTACAAAAAGAAAAATATGATTTCGGGGATTTGAAAAAAATCATGCATATCCTGAGGTCGCCCGGCGGCTGCCCCTGGGACAGGGAACAGACGCACGCCTCCATCAAAAACAATTTCATCGAAGAAACTTATGAGGCCGTAGAGGCCATCGACGACAATGACCCGAAACTGCTTAAGGAAGAACTCGGCGACGTGCTTTTGCAGATTGTTTTTCACGCGCAGATAAGTGAGGAAAAAGGTGAATTCGACATGGACGGCGTATGCGACGAAATATGCAGAAAGCTCATAATCCGCCACCCGCATATATTCGCGGACGCGATCATAGAAACCGGTGAGCAGGTTCTTTCAAACTGGGAAAACATAAAAATCGAAGAAAAAGGATACGCCGACGCGAGAGAATATATAAAAAGCACGGCGAAATCCCTGCCCGCCCTGATGAGGGCGCAGAAAATACACAAAAGGCTCATAAAAAGAAAACTGGCGAAAGATTCGGATTTGGCCGAATTGACAGACCAAGTAAAAAAAGACGCCGGCGAATTCGACAATTTTAATATTTGCCTTAAAACAATAGGCCGGATATTATACGACATCGCCTCCCTCGCGGAAAAATGCGGTGTGGATTCGGAACAGGCCTTGCGCGAATACGGAAATGAAATAATAAAAAAGATGTAAAAATTTTCTTTAATTTTGTAAAAAATACTTGATTATTGCAAACAGTTGTGGTATAATCATAGATGATAAAATTTTTCATAAAAAAAAGGAGCATGTAAAATGAATAAAACGCAAATTATCGACGCCGTCGCAAAAGACTTAAACCTCAAAAAACGCGATGTAGAACCCATTGTAGAAAAATTCATCGACAAAGTTATCGAAGGAGTGGCTGCCGGAGAGAAAGTTCAGATCACGGGATTCGGTTCGTTCGAAAGAAAAATAAGAGGCGAGAGAAATATCAAAAATCCGCGCACAGGCGAAGATATGAAAGTACCGCCTTCAAAGAGCCCGTCATTCAGCGCGGGAGCCGTATTCAAAGACAAAGTCAATAAATGATTTTTGGCCAAAAACGAAAAAACGGAGCGGCAAATCGGTATTTTGCCTGTCCGTTTTTTTTGGGAGAAAGCAAATTATGATAATAATTCCCGCAATTGACATTCTCGGCGAAAAGTGCGTGAGACTCTCGCGGGGCGAATACGAAACCGCTCTGGAAGTCTCCGGAGATCCCGTCGAAACGGCCAAATACTTCGCCGCCTGCGGGGCGGAATATATACATATGGTGGATTTGGACGGCGCAAAGAACGGCTCGCCCCAAAACTCGGAGATATTTATAAAAACAGCGGCCAATGTGGACGTCCCGGTTGAGCTCGGCGGGGGGATCAGGGACCAAAAGACTGTGGAGTATTATATAAATAACGGCATAAGCCGGGTTATTTTGGGTTCGGCTGCGCTCCAAAACAAAAAATTCACAAAAGAGGCCGTACAAAAGTACGGCGAAAAGATAGCTGTGGGCATAGACGCCAAAAACCGCAAAGCCCAAACATCGGGATGGCTTGCCGGCAGCGACACCGATTTTGTCGAGCTCGCCGCCGAAATGGCGCAAATCGGAGTCCAAAACATCATTTACACGGATATATCAAAAGACGGGATGCTCTCCGGGGTGAATATCCGGCATTATGAAGAACTCAAAGACGCCCTGCCGCCAAACGTGAAGATAACGGCGAGCGGCGGGGTCTCCGGCATGGAAGATATCGCCGCTCTTTGTGCGCTCGATATATACGGGGTGATCTGCGGGAAAGCGATATATTCCGGCAGCTTGGATTTGGCCCGGGCGGTAAAATTCACTAAAAGGAACACGGACGGCTGAAATATTCATTTAAATCCAGGCTGTACTGTGCGTCGCTCTTTTTGAATTTGAGGGCCTTTGCCAGTTCTTCGTCTTCTGTCTTAAAAAAAACCTCACCGACGGAACACGAATAAATAAAGGCGAGAGCGGCCTTGCCCGTCGCCGCGAGCGCTTCAAAATCCCGGACCCCGGGCGCCAGGGCTAAGCTGTATATGACGGCATAACCCCCGTGTATCCGAAACTGCGCGACCGCCAGTAAGTCAGCGCCTTCTTTGGCGCCGTAGGCGAGGCAGCCGGCGTCAAATTCGACGCTGCACAGCCCGCATATCTCTTGTTGTTCTTGTTTTGTCTGTATGGGTTTGATTTCAAGCATTTTTTACAATTCTTTTAAATAATTCATTTCGCTCCGGCTCAGATATCTCCACCGGCCGGGCGCCAGCTCTCCCAGGCTCAGTTTTCCCACGCGCACGCGTTTCAATTTCAAAACGACCAAACCCAACTCGTCGCAGATCCTGCGTATCTGCCTGTTTTTGCCTTCCGAGATTTCCACTTTCAGTTTAGTCACGCCGTTTTTCTGCTCCATTATTTCCGTTTTGGCGGGGGAGGTTTTTTTGCCGCCGATCGTGACGGGTTCGGAAAATTTGTCTATGAGGTTTTGGCCCGGCTCGCCCTTTACCGAAAGAACGTAGGTTTTGCCTATTTCGTTTTTCGGGTGGGCCAGCTTGTTGGCGGTTTCCCCGTCGTTTGTCAGAAGAAGCAGCCCTTCCGAATACATATCGAGCCGGCCCACGGGATAAATTCTTTCTTTGATTTCGGTTTTGTCCAATATGTCGGCCACGCATGTCCTTTTCTTTTCGTCGGACATGGTGGTCACGACCCCGGCGGGCTTGTTGAGCATCACATATATTTTTTTGTTTTCCGGTTTCGGCGCTATTACGGTTCCGTCAAAGGTTATCTCGTCGATTTCCGGAATTACCTTTTGGCCGGTCGCGGCTTTTTTTCCGTTTACTTCGACGCGGCCCCGCATCACCGCTTCCTCCGCGCCCCTGCGGGAAATTATCCCTTGATTTGACAGATATTTTTGGATGCGCAGCTCTTCCATCGGCATTTTCCTTATTCTTCGCCGCAATACTGCTTTGTCAGCTCATCCGCCCGCTTCACGCAGGCGAGCATGGCCCTTTTTACCGCCCCCGTGAAATCGTCCGAGTAAAAACTCTCCAGCGCCGCTTTGGTCGTCCCCCCGGGAACCGCGACTGCCGAAATCAGTTCCGCCGGGGATTTTTTCGTATTTTTCAACATTTCAAACGCCCCGATCAGCGACTGTAAGACCGCCGGATATATTTCGTCTTCGCAAAATCCCAGTTCAACCGCCCCGGCGAGCATTGCCTCCGCGAACAGGTACACATAAGCGGGGGAGGAACCGTTGACCGCCACGACTTTGTTCATTTTTTCTTCCGGCAGGACTATGATTTCGCCGAGGGTGGAAAAGATATCGCATACCGTCTGAAAATTCCGGTCTGACACGTTTTGGTTTCTGCTCAGGGCGGTCATCCCCCTGCCGATAGCCGCGGGCGTATTCGGCATGGTGCGTATCACGGCTGTGTTTTGCCCGATGTTTTCCTCTATATAGCCCATTGTTATCCCGGCGGCAGTAGAAACAAACAACTTTCCGGACAGATCGGCGCCGGAATTTTGTATATCCGCCAAAAGGGAAAGAAAATCGCCCGGCCGCACCGCCAAAAAGATTATATCCCCGCCCTTTATCGCATCGGCGGCGCCGCAGGCTTTTTTCAGGTTCAGCGGCTCAAATTTTTTGTACTGCTCCTCGATTTTGTCAAAAATCGTGATGTTTTGGCCGAAGCCCGATTTGCCCGCGAGGGCGCCGATGATTGAATAGGCCAAATGGCCCGCTCCGATGAAGGAGATTTTCAAATTTTCGTCCATAATCATAAAATACTATCCCGCCGCCCCCAGATTCGCAAATGTATATTCGGGCACGGCGTAATCCGTGAAAAATTCGTTTATGTCGCTTTTGGTCCCGTTGAGCCATTTCAGTATATTTTTTCTCTCCACCGTCACGGGCATCCTCTCGTGCAGGGAACGTATGAGCCCCCTGGATTCCCTTGTCATGATTACAAAACGAATCTGATATTTGTCCGGTATTTTGGGGTCGGAGAGCTTTTCGTAAATCCCGGCGAAATAGAGCATGGGGGAACCGGCGGGCCTTATCAGGTATTTTTCCTTTTTGTCCTGAAGTTTCGCCCACTCAAAAAAACCGTTGGAGGGGATCACGCACCTCTTGTTTATAATCGAGTCCTTAAACATCTTTTTGTCGTAGACGCCTTCGCTTCTCGCATTTATGAGAAGATTCCCGTTGTATGACGACTTGAATCCCCATTGCATGGGGACCGCGTCGATTTTCATATCCTTTTCGGGGATTATGACGGGAACCGTGTCGCTGGGAAATATCTCCCCGCTTTTTACGTTTTTAAACTCCACCGTATCGTCGTAGTGTTTTTTCAATTCTTCAAATATCCTGCGCATTTCGGCGATGTCGCCGCTGTCGTCGATAACAAATCTTCCGCACATTTTCCGATCATCTCTTTTCTTAAAATAACTTAAAACAAATGGACTGATTCATGCATCCGCCATATGTATATTATAAAACAAATGTTTCGATTTGTCAAGATAAAAAAGAAAAAA
>WQXD01000017.1 GCA_009785015.1 Oscillospiraceae bacterium
TTCGCTTACGCCTGTTTCCTCAACGATTTTGTTAGTCAATCCTCCCACGATGAGCGGCAGTATAGCGGCATATTTGTTTTCGTCCATACCTATATCCCCCCAATCCTATGTAGTATAAAATCCCTCGCCAAAGTCTAATTTTCGATTGCTTTTCAAAATCTTCGGCACTTCGACGGGTACTGTACTGCCGTGATAGATAATCATTAGCATCACACTCCGTTCTCCCCTTATTATACCATTTTACTCGCATTTTGAGTTCAGCTATTTCTCTGCATCCGCTCCATTTTGAGCCATGACGCCAGCGCCATTATGTTCGACACGACAAAAACAAAAGTGCAAATCACGAAATTCAAGTTGGCGATATCCGCCAAGGCGGCAAAAATCCAGAGGATAAGCCCAGTTATATTCGCGGCAAGATTGAAATACCACTGTTCGACAAAGCGCAGGGAGAGCAGCAGTGTCCCGAATGTCGCCAAGGAAAGCGTGAGGCCGTCGAAAAACGCGTTGGAAGAAGCCGCGGCCATGAGGATCAGATAAGCGCAGCCAAACCCCGCCGCCGCCCCCGCCAGCACAAGGGCCAGACTTTTCGGGGACAGCCGCCGTACAGAAACCGTATCGCCGCTCTTATGCTTTTTCCATGTAAACAAACTGACTATATACATCGGCAAACCGACAACTAAGTTAAAGACCATTAAACCGTAAAATCCCTTTGAAAAGCATATCAGCGAATAACAAACGCAGTATATCACCCCGCAGGCGCAGCCCGCGCGTTTGCCCTCGACCAAATACATCAGCATAACGACCGAAAAGGCCGATATCGCGATTTCCATATATTCCTGCCCAAACAAAAGCCCGCATACCGTCATTATGACGGCGGATACAAAGGCGAACAGCAACCTGCCGAAACCAAGCCCGAAATATTTCTTTTTTGACATGGCCCTTACTCGCTGATGTTGATAATATGACCGCCCAACCCGGCAACCGGAACCATGAGCCAGCGAAGGCCGTCCGAGTTTTTGTAAATGGCCCGGACGGGGTTCCCATCCACGGAGACCAAGGCGGATTTTTCGGCTTTCCCGGCCGGAAAACGGATGATCAAACCGTCTTCGCAATTGCATTCGACGCGGCAGATCACCCCGCCTTTTTGCCGCATATAATTTTTGATTTTCGATTTGTCCCGTCCGTGCCAGAACCGGCATACCTTGTCGGGCGCGCTGTGAATGACGTTCAGGGATTTTTCTTTTATATAATTTAAAACTTCGTCGAGGGCGGCGAGCGTTATGGTGTTGTCATAGCCGAAGTTGTCCGAAACGTAATGCGGGTGCGTGAATAAATTTATCATGCGCCCGAAATACGCTGCGTCGTCTATGCACTTGTGTATTTTTTCTTTCCCGCCCGCATATCCGCCTCCGATGCGGGGTTCATAATAGGCGATAGGCAAATCGGCAAAATTCAGTTTCCTGTTGTCATGGCTTTGGTCTTCGTATAAAAATATCGGATAACTTGTGCCGAAAGCGAAGCCGTACAGATTAAACTCGTTGATATTTTCGGCATATTCCCCGCAGCGGCAGCTGTCCCCGATAATGCCGAGCCGCTCCAAGTAACGCCCGCGCTCGGCCCAGCCCCTGTGGGCCAAACAGTGTCCGACCGTGCTGACGGTGACTTCTCCGTAATTTTGCAGATAGGCGTGATACTGCGCTTTGAAATTCTCTTCGCAAAAATCACAGCCGACCATGTTGTAATGCAGGGCGAGCTCGTGTCCTCTCGCTTTGATGGCGCCGTATTCATCCAAAGTCGTGACAAAGCGCAAATCCCCGCCGGCAGGCATCAGATTGATATGATACGGCAGCCCGCGCCCGTGCATGATTTCCGAAGCGCGAAGGGATATGTGCGGGGTCGCGTCCTCGTCGCCGGCATAATAGAGCATCAAATCCGGCACGCCTCCGTTTTCGTCGGGCGGCAGGCGGTGTATCATGGGCTGCTTCAGGCCAAACCAAATGGATTGAAGGATATAGAGATAGTAGTCGCCGTAGGCGACAGTCGTGTCGTAATCAAGCGGCGTGATCCGCGCGTCGGATATCCGCGTGAAATCAAGCCCCCTCTCGCTGTTGTACACCGGTTTGCCCTGCGCGCTCACCCACATCGTCTGCGTCAGGTCAAAGGCGAAATAATAGGCGTTCGAATATTTGAAAAGCGCGGGTAGCGTTTGACCCCCTGCCGAAATATCGGCGATTATTTCCGCGCCTGCCGCTTCGGCTATGCATACGGGCGAAAATACGGGCATATCCGGGGCAGTTTCCAAAACGGGCAGAATTGCCCCGGCGCTTTCGCGGATTTTGAAATAGCCGTTGAAACCAAAGCCGCCATCCGGCTGATCTATCGCCTGCTTCGATATATTCACGCCGAAAAGCTCGCCGGCGTCTTCCGTTTTAAAGCCTATCAAAGTCATGCCCTTTGCCAGACCGGCGCGCAAAACCGGCAATAATTGCGGAGGCAACGCGTCCGCGCCCGTGAAAAGCACGTCGTCCGGACCAAAACTTGCAGCTTCGGCCTCCTCCGCGAGAATCGCTTCGCCGCCCGCGCCGAGGCGCGACAATATTTCCGTTATATAGGAAAACCAATAATTTTCGCCGCTTCTGTTTTTGTCTATTCTGATTTGTTCGTTCCAAAGATAATAAATACCCATAAAAAACTCCTTTGTGTATTAATAATCCAAAGAAATTCAACGCTTGCGGAAGTCCGGAACTTCCAGCATAACGCCGCCTTTTTCGCAGGACTCCGCCGCCAATATGGCCGGGGCGGCGGTTTCAACCGCCTTATAAACGTCCATCGGCGGCGTTGTGTCGTTGAGGATTGCGTTGACCATGGCGTCGATCGGATAAAAGTCGGCTCCGCCGTGCCCGCTGCTTTTGATATAGTCCTCGGCTTCGTCATCCTCGGTATGCTGGGGCATTTCGCTCCAGTTATCGTCAACCGTCCATTTTTTGCCGCCGTCGATCGTACTGCGCGGAGTTTCAACCGACGCCTTTGTCCCCTTGAGCTGATACCAATGCGTCCCCGTCAGGCAATTGTCCCCGTGCGGCATCGAAAAACTGGCGCGCACGGAAAACAGTATATCGTCTGAATTATACATGATCGCGTGCTGCATATCGCGGTAATTAAACCCTTGGGCGGCATAGCTGAGCGGGCGGGTGCCGAAACAGGCCACTTTGGTTATCCGTCCGCCCGTGACCGACAACAGAGGGCTCAAAGTGTGCGGCAGATAAAATATCGGGTTGCGCAGGCAGCGCCCGCGCCATGACTGGCGCAGTTCGGGGTCTGCGAACAGGCCGGGGTCATGGCTGCCGATATGGCGCCCCGTTTTGAGCTCGACAAAGTCGTCATATGCGGGAATATGATGCTGATAATGGCCCTCGGCATAGACGATTTTTCCGAATTCGTCCCTTTCGGCCATTTCACGGAATTGTTTTATGAAGTGCCAGTAGCGCGTCTGTTCGCCCAACTGATATTTCACGCCGTTCTTTTCGACTGCGTTCACGAGCGCGCGGCATTGTTTGACAGAGAAAGCCGCCGGAACTTCCGTCATCACATGAATCCCGCGGTTCATGGCGTCTACCGCGTAGTCCGCCTGTATGTCCGGGTCCATCGCAATCATTAGAAGATCAAAGCCCGGTCCCTTGAGCATTTCTTCATACGATTTATATGCCTTGACGCTTCCGTCCGGGAAATATGTCGCTGCGATCTGTTGTGCGAGCCCGTCCTGGCTGTCGCACAAAGACACGAATTCTATCTTGTCGTGCATTTTGTATGTACCGATCAAGCCCTGTCCGCGGGGTCCCGTGCCCAAAAATGCCAATTTTACTTTTTTCATACTCATGTCCCTCCGTTTTTTTGTTTTTTAAAATTTCTGAAATCCGGAACTTCCAGCAAAGCCCCGCCCATGCGGCAGGATTCTGCCGCCAATATGGCCGGGGCGGCGCTTTCAACCGCCGTGTAAACGTCCGTTTCAGGCGCTGCGGCTTTGTTGATTGCCCGGATAAATTGCAGTATGGGTTCCATATCCGCGCCCCCGTGCGAGACGCTTCGCGTAAATTCGTCCGCGTCTTCGGGCACGCAGCTCCAGTCGGCGCCCTCCCAGTCCCCCTCTTTCGTCCACAATTTCCCGCAGTCGAGCGTGCTGCGGGGGATTTCGACCGAAGATTCGGTGCCTTTTATTTGATACCAGTGCGCCCCGGTCAGCGGATTAAATCCGTGAGGCGTGGTAAATCCGGCTTTTACCGAAAAAACGATATCTTCTGTGTTGTACATGACGGCTTCCTGTAAATCGCAGACCTGAAAGCCTTCGTAACAATATCCGCCAACACGCGTGCCAAAACACGCGACTTTTGAGATTCTGCCCCCGGTTATCGACAAAAGCGGGCCAAGCGTATGGGGCAGATAGAGTATGGGTTCGGCGAAAACCCCGTAACGCCAACGGCGCCCATAACGCGGATTGCCGTGATAGATTGCATCTGCGGTTACGACCGGGGCGCCGGTTTTTTCGTCGGTAAAAAAGTCCCATTGAGGCTCGTAATGCAGATACGCCCCTTCCGCGTAAACGATTTTCCCGAAGCTGCCCTCTTTTGACATTCTGCGCCACCGGCGGATGAAATCCCAGTATCTCGTCTGTTCGGCCAGAACATATGCGACCCCGGTTTTCGCGGCGGTATTTACAAGCGCCCAGCATTCGTCAATGGTAAACGCGGCGGGGACCTGGGTCATGACATGCACGCCGCGTTCCATTTCGAGACAGGCGATTTCCACCTGTATGTCAGGCGGGCACGCGATATAGGCGGCCTCATAGGCGCAGCCCTCCGCCATCGCCTTGCGCGATGAAAACGCCAGGGCATGGCCGCCCGTCTCACGGTTGAACTGCGCGGCGGCCTCTTCGGCCCTGCCCGGCATTGTATCGCAGAAAGCGCTTATCTCCAAATCCGGGCACCGCGAATAAAGAAGTGAGGTGTGCATGCCCATGCCGCCCGCGCCGATTACAGCCATGCGGATTTTTTTGCTCATTTTAACCAACCACATCCCTTTCTGTAGTGTCAATCGGAATTTTGCATCATTTCAATGGTTTTTTCCATCGCTTTTTGAATTGCCGGCGCGTTCTTTTCAAAAACCGAAACATAGTCTTTGGTTCCGTCTTTGACGAATTGCTGATGTATAAACCACAGGTTTCCCCAGTTGTATATCGAGCCTATATCATAAACGACCGTATCAAATATCATTTTCAGCATTTCAATCGATTCCTCGTCGCGGGCGATCTTGTTGTTTATGAGGTTGTCATAATAGGCGGGCATCACGGTATTTGTGCCTTCCCTTGCCAGCGCGTCTATAACAGCTCCGACGGTTTCGGTATTCGCGCAGGTGACGGGCACGGCTATGAACCTCGAAACATACGGTGACATCGGCGTTATGTAATCTTTTTGCGCCTCGTCGTATTTGGGCATGGGAATGATCCCGAAATCCTGTTCCATTGCTCTCATCATCAAGATGATGCACAGCGCGTTCGCCTGCAAAAAATTTCTGTTGTTCATGAAAGTTTCGACGTATTCCTCTATCGTCAGCGCCAAAATCCTGTTTTCTTTGTCGTGCATGATATCCAATATTTTATCCCAGTCCGAAACGGCTTTCGGCGTGTTTGCCGTTATATACGGAATTCCGTTGTCGTCGAGGGCCGCAAGGCGGTTTCCGCTGCTCACCGAAAAAATCCATCCCGTGAAATCCTCCGCCATGAACCCCCACTGGTCGTCTCCGAGCGTCATTTTGCCGTCGCCGTTTAAGTCCCTGCTTGTCGCCCTCATCAGTTCCTGCAGTTTGTCAAGCGTCCATTTGCCGTCGCGGACGGTTTGATACAAGTCCTCCAGCCCGTAATCCGCAGCCATTTTTTTGTTGAATACCGTGACGTCGAGGCCGGATTTGTCGCTTATCTCCATATCGCCGCCCAGCGCCGTCACTTTTTTGTTGATTGCCAAATCCTTTATCAGATTTCGGTTATACCACGGGGCCTCCAGCGTAACGCCGTCGATTTTATTGAAGTCATACAGATAATTCTGCGTTCCGAGGGTCTGCTGAAGAAAAATCAGTTTTTCCTGAAGGATCTGATACGCATCGTCGTTTGCCTTTACGTTTTTGGCAGTCAGGGCAGACGGATCGGCGTTGTATGTAATGTCAAATTTTACGTTGTATTTTTCTTCGACGCGCAAAGTCCTTGTGTAAACGGCGTCGTTTAAGACTTCCCCGTTCATTTCCTCGACGCAAATGTCCTCAAAATCCTGTTGTCCGTTGGCTCCGTCCCGGCGGGCGAGTATCTTAATCGTACCGCCGCCGAAATCATATTCGGGATATGGATAAAGCTCCTCGATGGAAGTTGTGATTTGCGCCGCGGTTTCCTTCTGCGCCGGGTCGTTTTGCGCATTTGACGCATCGGGGGCATTGCATGAAATCAAAGAGGCAAATAAAACGATCGGCAAGATCAACAATACAAATTTTAAAATATTTTGACTTTTTGGCATATTATATTATCTCCTTTTTTTATTTCAATTTCAATCGGATTCAATCGGCCGAAGCGGGGGAAGCGCTGAAGCACTCCGTCACCGTAAAATTGCCCGAACTCTCCCTTGTCACGCCCGCGCGGGCGGTTTCGTCGTTGAAATGCCACCACTCCGAGGCGAGCGGCGTCAGCCCCGCCGATACGCAGTACGTCTGCAAATTCTGGGCAGGCACGCAGTTTTTGACGCCCTCGCTGTAAGTCCTGCTTCCCGAGCTCGTATAGAGAATGGAATTGACGCTCATCTCATGGATGACGGTGGGCATGGTGTACTCGAAATATTCCAGCTGCTGGTATTTATATTTGCCCGTTATTTTTTCTTCTTTTTTGACCACCTGGGCAAGGCTCACATCCATGGCGTAGCCCACCTGATGATTGGATTTGCCGTATGCTATAAACCACGACTGGCTCCACGAGCCGAAGTTTTTTTGCGCGTAGGGCAGTTTGTTTACTTCGCTGTACACCAACTGCTGGACTTCGTAAGGCCGGAATCCCTCATATATGACCAACGTGTCGCCGTTTGCGAGCGCGGCGGCTTGCGCGGCGCGGATTGTTTTGGCCATCGAATACAGCACCGGCACTATGTATTCGTATTTTTGCAGGCGTTCGTTATACACCTTGCCGTCGCTTCTGTCCGAATACGAATACAGCCGTTTTCCCGTCACGTTCGGTATCGCTTCCCCGCTTGCCCGAAACACCGCTCCGTACGCGTTGGTGTTGTCGTAGACTATGGACGGGATCACGTCGGGCAGGTTGATAAAACACAGATTGTGGCGTATCCAGCCGGTGATTTCGCTTCCGTCGGTTTCGGCCCTGAAATAGACCTGCCACCACGACTCATATTCCCTCAAAATCATAAATCCCTGACCGGGAGCCAAAACGCCGAGCTTTAAGCTCTGATCGGCGGTATATACATCGATTGCAACGGAGGCGTACCCGGTGGCGCCGTCTACCGGAAGCTCCAGGACTCCGTCGTAATTCACCGCTTCGGAGACGTTCACGCTTGAATTGCCGCTGGGGACGGGATGGGTGGTCGAATTGTTGTCATCCGCCGGCGGCAAAATCTCCGAAGTTTCGGGGACGTCCGTGTCCGGGAAGTAGTTTTGCGATGTGAACTGCTCGTCGTCGTCGAATTGGGGAATTCTGTCGAATACCTGCGATTTAAAATTGACGACGATGATGAGAATGATCAGAATGACCGAACATCCCACAAGAAGATATGTTGCCCCTGAAATTATTCTTCTCATATTTTCCATTCACCCTTGTGTTTTAAATGTTTAACAACGTGTATGTAATGCAGATTATATCTTCGCCCTCCAAATCAAATGTGAGCGCGGTCCCGTTTTTGGAATATTGGAAAACTCCGGGGACGGACTGATAATCTGTGCCGTATACGGAAATCATTTTGTCTTGTGTCTCCCCTATGTACAGTCCTTCCGGGGTGGATACGCTGTCGTCGGTCAAAATTATCGAAAATATCCGGTATTCGTCCCCTTCGGTTTTCGCATACGCCGAAATTTCCGCCCCGCTGTAATAATACGTTTTCATCATGCCTTCCGAGGTGCAGCTCTCAGATTCGAGGTAATCCGAAGCGGATCCGAGCCTGTTTACGACGCCCTCGATATAATCGCCCATGTAAATCGCCTCGCCGTTATATACAAACCAAAACCCCTCTTCATCCATTGGAGCAGCCGGGCCGTCCGTTTCCGCGCTTTTTTCCTCGGTTTTTGGGATTTCGGTTTCTTTGGCTTTGGCGGAAGTATCTTCGCCGGGCGATTCGGACGGCACAAAACCGGCCGGAGTTTCGGCCGCGTTTTTTTCGCAGCCCGCCGAAAACAGCAGCAGGGATATCGCAATAAATATTATTTTTACAAGTTTCAAAACAAAGCCTCCCCCGTTTTAAAATTCAGAATGTATCAAAATGTATCAGAATGTATCGATGATCTCCTCGCACAATTTTACCGTTTCGTTTGAAATATACACACTGCCGGCGTCGTCATAGCGCGCTTTTTCATATGCGGCAAACAGAGGGTCTTTATTTTCGCCGCTTATGCCGTTTTTGATTTCTTCCGGCGTATGCGAATATTTGAATTTATAATGTCTTTCAATCAGCTTCAAAATGAGCTTTATATACAATAGCCTTATTTTTTCCATATTCGACGAACTGTGCTTTAAATCCGGTTTTTTGCGCAATTTCAATTTGTTTTTCAGTTTTTCGATTATATTGAAATTGAAAACAAGTTTTTTTTCGTCTTCACCCTTGGCGAACCTGCGTTTGCGGCCGGATATTTCCCTGATTTTGGCGATAATGGGCCCAAGCGCCTTTTTCACCAATTCTTTTAACTTTTTGCCGATGAGTTTGACCCGGCTGCCCGCAAGCGACAGGACAATCCGCAAAATCAAAATCATCAGGACAACTTCGGCCACGGTCAAAAAACGCGCCGCGCTTTGATTTTTGACATTTTGCGCCATAAAATGGAGAATTATTGCCATGGCCGCATATGTGATTATTTTGATTATCTTTTTTTTGATTTTATAACCTCCCGGCAAAGTTAAAAAATTTGTTGTATTCTTCGTTTTCAAGTTCTATGACTGTCACCGCGTTGTTTTTACTTTTGAGCGCCGCCACGCCTTCGTCTATGCTCCGGTCGACATAAGGGGTCATGACAAATATTTCCGTATTCTGGATTTCGGCCCTTGTCTTGCCTTCGAGCAGCCACGAAAAGGACACTCCGCATCTGATTTGCGCCTTTGCCATCTCTTTTAGTATCGCCTCTATGTTATACAGCCCGCCCGCTATCGGAAACACTATCTGCCTTTCCCCGTTTATCATGCGGCAATTGGCCGCCAAACCTATTTTATATCCGCTGTGCAGCGCCTCGCCGATAAACGAAGCCGCAAACGACAGCGCCTGTTCCATCAGACGTTCGTATATGTCCGTGGGGATGCCGATTATTTCGGGCGAAGTCTGAAAATTGATATAGATCATAAAAATACGGTCCGAGCAGTAGTCCAATTTATTCACTTTTATGCTGTGTACGCCCGAAAATCCGCTTTTCGCCGTGGCTTTGAAATTTATCGTGTTGAAGGGGTCGCCGCTTGTATAGTTTCTTATACCCGATATCGAAAAGGGGTCGTGTATCACCCTGCGCAACGAAATGCTGTCCCCCTGTATAACATTTACCGGGTAGGATATCCGGCTGAGTTCAAGCGTTTTCGGGTACACATACAGTTCCGCGTCGAAATCAAAATAGGCGGTTTTTTCCGCTCCGATGCTTTTTGTGACGATACAGGCGGTATTCAATTTATAATAGCCCCTGTGCGTGCATTTTATTTTGTGGCGCCGCGTCACCTGCATAAAAGGCATGAGATGAAAACGGCTTATTATCAGCTGCATCGCGCCGTCCTCGCCCAAAAGGGGAGAAGGGGAACCGAGTAATTTCAAGTGGCCGTATATGTACGATTCGACGTCTGCGAAAAATATCGGAAGCGGGCTGTTGTTATATATCGTCTCTATGATAAAAAGTTCCTCTCCCTCAAATACGCCGTACTCCGAAAATTCCCGCCGGTATTTCAGCCGTTTTATCAGTTTTATTTTTATATTGTAATACAGGGTATACACCACGAAAAAGACAAACAAAACGATCAGAAGCGGCGAGATGAAGACCAGAAACTCAAACATCAAAGAAAAAAATTCAACCAAAATCAAAACGCCCCTTTACAGCCTGTAATTGTCGAAATCTTCCGTCGGAACCGGCATGTTTTCGATTATGTTTCTTATTATCCCGATATCCGCGTTTTTTTTCATATTGGCCGAGGTTTTCAGTATCAGCCGATGCGCCAGGACGGGAACCGCCGCCGCTTTTATATCATCCGGGGTCACGTATTTCCGGTTGTGAGCCGCGGCTATGCCCTTTGCCGCTTTGAGCAGCGATATGCCGCCCCTCGGGCTCACCCCGAGCACGACGTCGGGATTTTGGCGGGTCATTTCGATCAATGAGGTGATATAACCGTACAGATCCCCGTGTACATATATATCGTTTACTTCTTTTTGAGCCTTTGATATATCTTCTTTTGAAATCACGGGTTTGAGGTTTTTAATCGGGTTGGTTTTGTCAAATCTTTCGAGAATGCCGATGTTTTCATCGCGCGACGGATAACCCATTCCCGCCTTTATCAAAAATCTGTCCAACTGGGCTTCGGGAAGCGGGAACACCCCCATATTTTCGATGGGGTTCTGCGTCGCTATGACCATAAACGGAGAGGGCAGTATATGGGTTTCCCCTTCTATGGTAACTTGTTTTTCTTCCATGCATTCGAGTAATCCCGATTGCGTTTTGGGCGTGGCCCTGTTTATTTCGTCGGCCAAAACGACATTTGAAAACACCGAACCGGGTATAAACTCGAACTCCGATTTCTTCATGTTGAAATATTTTATGCCGGTTATATCCGAAGGCAGCAAATCCGGGGTGAATTGTATGCGCCTGAATGCGCAGTCCAGCGATATGGCGAAAGATTTCGCGAGCATGGTTTTGCCCGAACCGGGCACATCTTCTATCAGCACATGGCCGCCGCCGAGCAGCGCGACTGTCAAAAGCTCCGTCACGCCGTCTTTGCCCACGATGACTTTGCCTATATTTTCCTTTACCGCGTTTATCAGTTCAAAAGCGTTCATATCCGCATAATACCCTTTCTACTCCACGACCTCGGGGACGGTGGATTTGTCATAATCGTAATAATGGTCCCGCCCGGTTATGAGCTGCGTGTAGCTTTGCGCCTGGCTTTCGGTGAACATAAACCTTTCATCGTATCCCACCGCGCCGCTCGGCGTGGGGCAGACGTCGAAATGGTACCAGCCGGACCCCGTATTCACAAGGTTCCAGTAGTGCGCGCTCGAAGCTTCCGGTATCCTCTGAACAATTCTGTTGTCTATTCCCGCCCTGGTGAGAAGCACGTGCGAAGCCGCCATATATGTGTAGCAGTCCCCCGACCCCTTTGTAAAACAGTCGTAAGACCTCTGCGCTATTTCTCTTTTTGTATTGGTCGCGGAGTATTTCATCTTGCCGTCAACCCAGGCGTATATGGCCCTCGCTTTGTCCGTGGCGCTCATGCCCGCTTTGATTATCTGGCCCAGCAGCTCGTCGGCCATGCCGTTCACCAGAGCCATATTTATCTCAAACACGGTCACATAGCCCGTCACTTCGGCCCTGTTCCCGCTCTCGTCCGTGGCCGAATATATCACGGCATATACTCCGGCCCGGTTCAGGTTTACCTGGCTGCTGTCCACGACGAGCTGTACATTTTGGTCGTAATCGTCTGTCACGGTAACCCCTGCCCTGTATGAGAGCGTGCCGCCCTCGGCGACGCGCCTGTCGAGTTCCCCAGATATGACGGGAGGCGCGGTGTCCCAGACCACGGTTAAAATCGCCGCGAATTCGGCTTTATTGTTATATGCGTCCTCTATGATTATATACGCGGCCGCATTTCCCTCGACGGAAAAATCCGGCTGGGTTTTGTATTTTATCGTCACGGGCGAGACGTCTTTTATATTATACACAAAAGAGGTTGCCTGTACCGGTTTGTTTATATATGTCCATATATTTCTCACATCGGCGGTGGGCGGAATTGTATCCTGTATTTTGACGACGGCCGGAAATTCGTGTTTCCCCGCTTTGAGCTTTACGGGGTAGCTGCCCGGAAGCGAAAAATTTATCGAACCCGCCCCTTCAAGCAAAAGGCCGCTCTCCTCGATGTAGTTTTTGACAAAATCCCTTTCCGAAACGGCGTTTCTTGTGCCCGCCTCGATTGTAAGTTCCTCCGCGGCGTCAAACACGTAATACCTCGAAGTCACGGCGGCGCTGTTTTGTCCTTCGTCGGTGAGCCGAACGGTTATGTTCTGCCATCCGGGGGCATACGACAAATTTTCGTCTTTAAAAACGCAGGAAACTTTGGTGGCGTCCTCTATTTCAGTCACAAAGTCTTCCGGATTTAATGCGCTGCCAAAAAATATATACTGATATTCCGGAGAGGGTTTGCCCGATGGGGGGATGGTGTCCCGCGATGCGACGGTTGAAAACGTCGAATAACCGCCCAGCGTGAGTTTTATCCGGTAACTGCCTATAGAGGGAAAATATATGTCCTCATCGGCAGAAAAAGGCAGTTCGCCGGCCTCGATTTCTATTTTTCCGTCCAAACCGGCGACGGAGCTCACATGGTTATCCATAAACTCCGAAAACGTCAAACCGTTCATCGGGACCCCGACTTCAAATACAAATTCGTCAAAAAGGGATTTGTCGAATATATACAGCCTCGACTCGATTTCCGTTTTGTTGCCGCCCTCATCGGTGAGAACCGCCGACACATTCTGCCAGCCGTATTTGTTATAATCCGGCAAAGCCCCGAATGCGCAGCTCACAGAAGTTTCATCCTCGATTTCGGCGGCCAAATCCTCCGGGCTTATTTCATTGCCGTGAAATATATATAAATCGACGGGTTTGGCTTTTGGGGGAGTGGTGTCCTTTATCGTCAAAACCGAAGTGTATTTTTTGTTTTGGATTTCGATTTCGACTGTCACGGAACCGATTTTTTTGGTGTCGATATTTGCCATATCCGTCATATATCTGCCCGCGGTTTGGGGGTTGATATAGAAGTCGGCGATATCGGGGACCAAAGAACCCGCTTCGATTGTTACGTTTTGCACAAGCTGCGCATTTTGGCACGAAGACAGACAAACGAAAAAAAAGGCGGCAAAGATCGCATATATTATATTTTTAACTTTTTTCATAGCTCGCCCTCGATTATATCCCAGACTTTATCGGGTGAAAACTGCGCCGCCCGTTTTTTGTTCGGGTCGTTTTCCTCAAACCTGCATACGCGCCGCATATCGCAAAACGCGCAGCTGTCGAATCTGCCCTTAAACGGCTGTACATGCGCGTTGCCGTCGTAGAGCTGCGCAGCTATGCCCGCGAGCGATTTTGTGATATATGTTTCAAGTCTGCCGATCTGCTCAAGCGAAGCCAAAACGCCCGAAGCGGTGCTTTTTTTGAACATCAGGCTCGCTTCCGGTTTTAATTTCACGGGGATATACCTGCCGGCGAGATTATGCTCCATGGCTTCGAGTATTTTTTCATCCCTCAAAAACAGCCCGCTGCGCGTGAATGTTTTGTTTTTTTGCTCATATGTCTCCTCATTTGACATGTCAGCCGATCTCACGTACTGCGGAATGCGCGAGGGCATATACAAAACCCCTGCGGGAATGTTGTCATTTTCCGCGTTCCCGGCCGGATTGTACCGCCCCTGCCCGTTGTGCCATACCGAAAACAGGTATACAAACATCTGCAAGTTGATCCCCGCCAAAATGTCGGACAGATTGAATTTTTTGGCGCCGGTTTTGTAATCCACGATTCTTATGTACACATTTTTGCCGCTTTTGTATATGTCCACCCTGTCGATGATGCCGGTGACTTTCAGCGAGCCCTTATTTGGTATGTTTATCTGTATCGGTTCCACCGAATTTTCGGATTTTCTGTCGCTTATCTCGAGCTCAAAATCCGCAGGCACAAAATCGCACGTCATAAATTCGTCGCGCAGGTTTTGTATTATCTCGAATACCGTTTTGTTCAGCCTTTTTAAAAGGTATATGAACCTGTCCGTTTTAAATTCATAATCTTTGATTATGGTGCTCAGATAATCGTCGATGATCCCCTCGGCTTCGTCTTTGATATATTTGTCGCTTATATCCTGAAACCCGATATTTTCATCGCGTATTTTGCGCATGAAAATCTCCAGAATCTTATGTATGAACCTGCCTATGTCGTTCATTTGCATTTTGGGGTTGCTTTCGGGCCTCAGCTCCAGCACATACCTGCAAAAATACGAAAACGGGCAATTGACGTAGGTATCCAATTTCGTCGAAGACATATGGAGGTCGTAAAACAATTTTTCCGCGAGTTTTTTGTCAATTTGCAGTTCAAAATCCTTGAAACCGGGATTTTGGGAGTACGGCTCATAGCCGTCGCGCGAAAAATAGTTTGTCAGGGCCGCGTTTAATGTTTTGTTTTGCGTTACGCCCATTTCGATGTATCCGTTTTCCCTGCCCTCCAACCAAAAAAACAAATCCCCGAAATTATCTTCCTGACGGTATGTCTCAAGGTTCGGATATATTCCCCTCACTTTTTCAAGCGCCATGGACGGCCCCATCGCCTCCCCGTTTATATCCGCTTTTCTGTACGTCAAAACGACACATTCGGAGGCCTGCGTGAGCGCGTTGTAAAAATAATAGAGCTGGTCGTATGATTTCTGCATGCTGTCGGGCGAAAAATCGATCCCGTACCCGCGGAGTTCCTGCTTTTCCCGGTCGGCGAACAAGCCGTCGTCCGAGGGGGTTTCGGGGAAAATATCGGAATTCAAGCCTAAGATAATCGCGCATTTTTTATCCCCGCCGCGAAGGCTGCCCGCGTTTATGGCGGTCACTTCATCGACCGAAGTCGGAATTTTGCTTATGTCTATATCGTTTAAAATAAATCTGAAGAGTTCCGAATATTTTCTTAAATCGGTTTTTTCATCGCCGCAGACGAGCGCGATCTTCTGCAGAAGCTCCATCAAAATATTCCAGATCTGCACGGTTTCGGCGGCTTCCGTCAATTCGCCGTTTTGTTTCTGCTCGCTCTGGAGCTTGTAAAGCCTGTCGTAGGTGTTGATTTCCCCCAAAAAATCCACCACTGCGGCGGTTATGTTTTTGACGGTATTTTCGCCGGACTCGCTGTATTTTTTCAGGTTTTTCATAAAATTCGCGACCGGGGCGATAAATCTTTTTTTGGTTTGGTTCAGATGGCCCAGGGCCTCTTTTATATCCTCGTCGTTTTCATCGTATTCGATATAGCCGTCGGGGTGCATATTCCAGTCTTTACCCGTATAGCGTTTCAGCCCGTTTATCTGCCAGGCAGTTATATATATGTCCAATTCGTCGATTTCGCTGTCGTCGAGCCCGCACAGCCCGTTTTTCAAATAGCTGTGGATATTGTGCAGCCTGAAATCATATACGATCATATCGAAAAGCGCCAGCAGCATCGACATGAGCGGTTTTGTGCTCAGCTGCGTTCTGACCGATATAAAAAGCGGGATGGAATATTTTTCAAATACGGAATCCAAAATCCCCTTATATGAGCCGATATCGGCCGCCACGATCTGTATATCCGAATATCTGTATCCTTTTTCCCTCGTGAGATACAGCGTTTTTTTCGCGGCGGCTTCCGCTTCGTCGAATATTTTGCCGCACTCGTAAATTTCGAGCGCGTTTTGGAATGCTTGCGCGGGAATTTCGAAATTCTTGTTGTTTTCCCATATGTTTTTTTCAAGCCAGGCGAGTATATGGTTTTTATATCTTTTCGATTCGAAAAGCGAAATGTCGACGGGCTCGATATTTTTATTTTCGCACAGCCCCGCTATCGCCCGGGCGGATTTTATAACCCTGCCGAAAATACTTCCCTCGTCGAAATCGGCCGTTCTGCCCGTTTCGGGCGGCGGGCATTTGAATGTGAAATACACATTTTCCGCCTGGTCCACAATGCGAAAAAGCGCCGCCATCTGGCCGTTGGAGAAAGAATCGAAAGAATCTATGAATACGTCGGTATTTTCAAAAAACCGGCGTTTTTTTTGATTTTTATCGCTATAATCCACATATTCCGTGTCGAGCAGCGAGCACAAATAAATCATCTCGTTTGAAAGATCGCGCAAATTGCCGTCTTCTTCCAAATTTTTTTCATAACCCGAATAGATAAGCCCTATTTCCCTAATTTTTTTTGACAACTCCGCATCCGCCACATTATGCTCCGCGCTTTCCAGCGTCTCGGGCGAAACCAACCCCAATTTCATCTCATCGATCAGTCCGACCAATTTTTCCACGAATGTCATATCGTTTGAAACTTTGGAATAGATGTCCAAACAGGGCGCGAGCTGGCGCAGCGTTTTGTTCATCACCAATTTTTTTAAAGTGGAATCGGCCCAGTCATAAATCACCCCGCCGGTTTTGCGCGATACCCTGTTTGCCATCCGCTCAAAACTCAGCGCCTCCACGCGCAAATTCGCGGCATTGCCGAAGCGCTCCATGATTTTGCGCTCTGCGGACAAAGTGTACTGCTCCGGCACGACAAAAAACATATCAAACCGCCGCTCAGGATTTTCTTCGATTTTACTTTGTATCACATCAAACAAATATTCGCTTTTTCCGCAGCCGCTCCTGCCGAAAATCCTGCAGACCATAAAATTACATCTCCCGCCTGCCCTCAAGCGCCCTAAACAGCGTCATCGAATCGGCATATTCGAGCTCTCCGCCCACAGGTATCCCGTAGGCGAGCCGGGATGTGATCACCCCCAGCGGTTTGACCAATTTTGAAATATACGAGGCGGTGACTTCGCCTTCGACGTTTGAATTCGTGGCCAGAATTATCTCGTGTACTTTCATTTCCGGGGTTTCTTCGGCTGTCACGCGCGCGATCAGTTCCTTTACGCGTATGTCCTCGGCGTTTATCCCGTCCATCGGCGAAATCACGCCGTGCAGCACGTGATATACTCCGTTATACTCCTTGACCCTCTCGAAAGTGAGTATGTCCTTCGCGCTCTCGACCACGCAGACAAGCCCGTGATCCCTGCTTGTATCGGCGCAAATCGGGCAGATTTCCTCGTCTGATATATTTTGGCAGATTCTGCAAACCGTGATTTTGGATTTGGCCGCCAGTACGCATTCGGCGAAATCGTTTGCGTATTCCTCGCCGGAATTCAATATATGAAAAGCCATCCTCACGGCGCTTTTGTTTCCGACCCCGGGCAGCGACCTGAATTTGTTTATCAACGCTTCAAGCGTCGGTGAATATCCGCTCATAATCAAAACATCCCCATAGCGCCGGGAAGGCCGAGCTTACCGGTTACTTTTTCCATTTCATTGTTGTTTGTGTCCTCGACTTTTCTTATGGCCTCGTTGATGCCCGCAATCAGCACGTCGGCGAGTGTCTCTATGTCGTCGGGATCCACAATCTCCGGCGCTATGTCGATGGACAGCACTTCTTTTTTGCCGTTTATCTTTATTGTCGCCGCTCCGCCCCCCGCGGAAACTTCATATTCGCGGGCGTCCAAATCTTCCTGGAGTTCCGCCATGTCTTCCTGCATTTTCTGCGCCTGTTTGAGCATACCCTGCATATTCTGCGGGCCGCCTTTCATGCCTTCCGGCAATCTGACCTTCATAGTTTGTTTACCTTCCATTACTGAATTTAAATTAATTTTTACCGCAAGTGGCTTATTATATCGTCTATTCCGCTTGTATCGGAGTGTTTTTCTTCTGTTTTTTCCAATTTTACGTCGATTGAATATTTTTCGCCCAAAAATTTGCCCAAGTTATTTTGTATGACAAAAAGGCTCTTTTCCTCGCTTAAAATATTGAGTTTCAATTCGCTGTCGGTATATATCGCGGCTTTTTTCGCGAGTTTGTCGACTATGCATTTGCCGTTTTTGAGATTCGCCGCTATCATCTTGTTTTCCTTGCCGATTTCTTCGGTCAAATCGGCGTATTTGTCAAAATAGAGAGATGTGTTTTTTTCCGCCTCCTGAAGCGCCGGGAGAGCGTGGCCGCTTCCCGCAAAACACATCTCAATCAGCATCAGCTCGACTGCGACCCTTTTGTTGGATGTATATCTGCCGAGATTTACTATGACTTCGCCGACGGCCGTGTTGTATTTTATCAATTTTTCGCTGTCAAAGCCTTTCGATATTTCGATTATCCTTTCCGCTTCGCTTTTTTCCAAATCTATGTGCCCCAGGGGATCCCCCACCAATTTCGCCACCTGGATATTTCTAAACATCTCCAAAAGGGAAACGCAAAAATTGCCGCAGTCCATCGAATTGTCGTACATCTCCCAAAAAACGCGCAAAGCGGCCCCCGCGTCGCCGTCTTTGATATGCGCGCACAAATCGACCATTTTTTCGGTGCCGAAATAGCCGGTCACTTTTGATACATATTCAAAACTGATAGTTTCGTTTTCGCTGTCGCCGACGCAAACTTCGAGGATACTCAAAGCGTCGCGCAAAGCCCCGCCCGACAATCTCGCAATCAAATTCACGGCCTTTTCTTCAATTCTTATATTTTCCCCCCCGCAAACATGATTCAGCCTTTTGGCGATTATCTCCGGGGGTATCCTTTTGAAGTCGTGCCGCTGGCACCGAGACAATATCGTCGGGGGAAGTTTATTTATTTCGGTGGTGGCAAGTATAAAAATTATATGGGGAGGAGGCTCCTCGAGAATTTTCAAAAAGGCGTTGAAAGCCTGTTGGGTCATCATGTGGACTTCGTCGATTATATAGACTTTTTTCACCGATGAATCGGGGGTGTAGGCCGCTTCTTCGCGCATATCGCGGACGTTGTCGACCCCGTTGTTTGAAGCGGCGTCCATTTCTATGACGTCGATGATCCTGCCGCTTTCGATTCCGAGGCATGACCGGCATTCGTTGCACGGATTGCCTCCGGCGGGATTTTCGCAGTTTACCGCCTTTGCCAGAATTTTGGCGCAGGTGGTTTTTCCCGTGCCTTTGGAACCGCAAAACAAATACGCGTGAGAAACCTTCCCGGCCGCTACTTGATTTTGCAGCACTTTTGTGATATGTTCCTGGCCGTAAACATCGGTAAAAGCTTTCGGCCGCCATTTTCTGTACAGAGATTTGTATTCCGGCATTTTGATTTTCCTCACTATTTGATCCAAAACAAAAAACGGGTGGAAAAATAAAACCGTACACCGCAGCTCGAACGTATGATTACACGCGGACGCCGCACCCCTCACTCTAAACAGGCGACCTCGCGGCACATCGAAGAAATCCGCTTAATGCTGCTCGGTTCCCCGCCTGACATGGTTCACAGCTCACGATTGCGCAAGACCTATTCTTCATCGTGAAAAAATGACGGCCCAGTTTCCATACAATCACAGCCCTTACTGACGGAATTAGCCCCTGCTGAGCGGGTTGCAGGTTACAGGGCACCGCTGGCTCCCCGGTTAGTACGGCTTTATTTTCACACCCGTTGTTCTGATTGCCTTTTAATTTATTGATGGCTCTCTACATAATCAACTATATCCTGCACCGTTTTCAAAGCCGGTATATCCTCGTCGGGAACGGTGACCTCAAATGATTCCTCTATCGACATGAGAAGCTCGACCACATCCAACGAATCCGCTCCCAAATCCTCCATCACGTTTGTTTTCGGAAGTATTTTTTCCGGGTCCGCCTTGAGCTGCTTTGATATGATTTCGACTATTTGTTCAAACATTTATTCAATCCTCCGATTTTTTATCGTTCCATATAATTTTACCACAATTTTAATGCGCAAATCATTTGGAAAATGTAAATATATTTTAAATAATATTCCCGAATTAGCCTAAAATTTCGCCGGCGGGGTTTTTTTCCAAATTGCAAAACGTTTCTAAAGTGAATATAATATTTTATTTATGTAATCCGGAATTGCAATTTCCGCTTCCAAACGCCTGTCAGAGAGCTTATAGCAGCATATGTTGCCTCTTCGATATATTGAAACGCCCGAACGAAGTATTCCGATATATATATCTTTGTCGGGGCAATCAGCGCAATTCAAGCATGGTAACACCGCAACCATCACGTTGCTTTTATGCAAAATAATTTCAAATGCATCGGGAACTTTTTCCGGCAAGCCGTGCATCGGGACATCAAGAATAACGGAGATACAGTTTCTGTTTTTTAAAAACACATCCGAAGCGGCATTCGAAAAAATGGGGATACCGCGGAAATTTTTTTCAAGCGTTTCGGGTGGAGATGCGTACCGCAAAAGAGCTTTTCCGCCGGACACCAAAACTTTGCGCTCCGGTTGATTACGGTAAAATTTGCGAATAGCCGGGTCTGTTTGCTGCTTTGTCAGCAGCCGTCCGATAATCGGGGTGTGGCCGCTTTCCTCAACCAAACGGAATGCGCCCATATCGTTTACCACTATTTCTGTTTTATCTTTTAGTTTCATCAGAAGTTTTTTAAAATTTTTTTCTCTTTCAGGCATCAGGAACGGTATAACAAACCCAACGGAAATATTTCTTTTCCGTAAATATTCAATATCTTCATACAATGAGCCGGATTCCATAAAAATGCCGCACCCTTCACTGCCGAAAAACACATTTTTTATATCTGTATCAGCTGCTTTTGCGACTTTGTCTATCCAAACATACTTTTTATACCCTTCCGTATTCATATCAATACCCCTTCATGTTTTCATGTTTGGTGATTTATAGTAACAATTTTCCGAGGTACAATCTTCTCCAAAGAAATCACGGTATAAATTTTTTTTGTTCCGGTTATCTCCGCCGATGGCGGAAGTCAAAAACTGCACTCCCGCAAGCCTTGTTTCTAAAGATCGTCCCCTGCCGCCCATTTTAAATACATTTACTCCCGCATTTGACATATCCGCAAGACTGCAGGCTGCGCATGCCGGCGTTTTCGAAGGATGCCCGAACAATTCAAAACAGGCCGGTAACATATAATCCGTATCGTGAGAGTATATTATTTTTATGCAGTCATCTTTTTCACTTTTTTCTTCGCAGGTATTGTCGGATATATAACCCACGCTGTGGATAAACCGACAAAATCCATCAATAAACCTGCATTTGTCAAGCCAGACAATCGCTTCCCATTGAATGCCCGAAAATGAATCTTTCAACGCCTTCATTTGGGCAACGGACAAAAATCTCGGAAAGACTATACGGGTTACTCCAAGTTCCTGATAAAAACAAACGGCTGATACGCTGCCTGCAGCTGCAATCAACGATAAGCCTCGAACAAGTTTGCTGTTTCGTTTTTTCAATTCAACCAACAAACCCAAATCGCACACCATAACCCCCGTTCCGCCAATCTCTTCGAAAAACTCCTCCATTTCAAGAATGTACGGCAATTGCTCTTCCGTATAATATCCGTTCAGCGTTAAAAAAAACGGCGCTGACAAATTTTTAACTTCCGCGGCGATTTTTTCCAATTCCGCCTTCGTCGCAATATTTGCCCTGCCCTGCCTCCGCGAAACGCTGTCGTGATTTCCAAACATATTTTCCCAAGCGGAAGTTTGAAGACCGCAATAAAACTCTGACGCGCCGGCATTATGTAAGATCCACGCTTCGCCTGCCGCAGTCAAAGGTACAGCCAAATTCATACAATCGCTCCTTTACTTTCTCCGCCGTAAGTTTGATTTTTTCATCCGTGACGCTGTTGGTATCCATAAGAACCGCAAATGTCAAAGAATCGAGCCGGGATAATTCTTTTTCAATATTTGAGGTTCTTTCGGCCGCCGTTTCCGAATCTTCCAGATATAAAATGGAATACTGCCTTGGAACATCTATCGCGCCTATAAGCCATATATCATACAGCGGCGCAACTTTTGAAGTCACAGCGTTATAATATTCTTCGATTTCTTTCTTTAAATTGATATTTTGTTCTTCTCTCACTAATCCGCAACCCGGAAACAATTGCAATTTCGCCATCACGATTTTTGTCGTAAAAAATCCATTTTCCCATAACCGAAGCGCTTCGGTTTTGACACTTTCAATAGTAGAAAGCGGATGCCATAAAATATAGCCTATGTGAACGGCAATTCCGGCGCGGCGAATAATTTTAAATGATTCAAGTGTCTTTTCCGGATTTAATTTTTTATTGAAATACGACAGCGTTTCTTCGTCAAAACTTTCCAATCCTATAAATACTCTGCTCAAACCACCGTTTTTTAAGCGTTTCATGATGCAGCACAAATCCGGACTGTTATATTTGCATATTTCGGCGGCTCTCAATTGCAAAGAAAAAGCGCACCGGAGATTTCTTTTTTCGAGTTCGGCTATAAGTTGTTCCACCCGATTCAACGGTCCGAAATCGTCGTCGACAAAGTTAAACGCATGAAGCGCGTATTTTGAGCACAAATCCGCCATTTCGTCCGCCAAATCACCAATTTCGCGGCCCTCCCACTTACTGAGGTTTTCCGGAAGGAAAGGAGTCGCGCAAAATCTGCATTTACCCCGGCATCCCCGCGAAGTGCGCATATTGATAGGTGCTCCGATATTCAAATATTTTTCCAAGTCCGGACGATACATCCACGGCCATTCATTCGGAGTCAGATATGCGGTTCCGGATTTTACGGCAGGCTTTTTCATTAATTCAAAACAGATATTCAACAAGGTAAGTTCGCCTTCACCGACAACCAGTCTGCTATATGAAGGGAACAACGCTTTGGCTCTTTCAAAATTCAGCGTAACAAACAGACCGCCGACGACAAAAACGGCGTTCGGCAATAAAGTTTTAATTTTAAGCATCATTTTCAGCGCGTCACCTGCGTTGTCCTCCATCATTACGGAGAAGCCGATGAGCGCAGGCCCATAACCGGCAATCGCGTCTACCGTTGCGCCGAAAGAATCTATCTCGCGGTCAAATAGCCTACATTCAATTTCATGCTGCCGGAGATAAGCGGCTAATGCTTCAATACCAAGCGGTTCGGCAGGCTCTTTGTATTCTGACTGTGAAAACGTTCTTACAAGAGATACGCGAAACATAAAAACCCCTTTCACTTTAACCGTATTTTTTGCAGTCCTTCAAGATACGCCAACAATTCGGAATAATCCGTATCTTCAGGCGATTTGTCTTTCATCGCACGAAGAATATTTCCAAATTCTTCCATTCTTGCATATATTTCGTCTTCCCCAATTTCCGCTTCCATATACGCATAAACATAATTATATAAAAACGCATCGTCAATTTCATTGAACGAATCTCCCGCGCTCCCCGGATTATAGGCCGGACTCTTAGGCAACCCGGCATCTTCCAGAATACCGGAAGTGCTTTTGCCGTCATACCCCAAAGCGTATAGCGGGATAAGTATATTGACCCAGTTTCCTTTATATTCGGGATGAATCAATCCAAGCAGTATAAATTCGGTCAATGATGATCTATATTCTTCAAGTTGGACAAGCGTCAATGCATAATTATTTCTCGCCCCCAAATGAACAGGGCAATCGGAAAGAATTTTTTCGTATTTTGTTTTTGCGTCGGAAAACATTCTTGATTTGTATAAATCATTTGCTTCTCTGAAAGCGTCGGCGAATACAGCCGTATCAATCTCCTCAGTCAATGCCGACATGAATCGGTCAATATTTGTATATTTCGATTTTGCCTCGAGGATAACATCGCTCAACAAATTTGAGTTTTCAGGTTTGTTGGGATAAAAAACAGAATCGGGAATTGCCGTTTCCTGCGGCTCGTTTTCTGTTGTTGCCTCCGGATTTGGCAAAATTTCGTCGGCCTCATCTTTTTTCAGGCATGAGTTACATGTTCGGAAACTTATCATTACAATCGAAGAAAATACGATAAATATTATAAACCAACAACCGCATCCCTTTTTTCTGTTGGCATTTGAATTCATTGTTGGAATCTTCCTTTCAACTTATTTGGATCTCATTTGAATCTCATTGTTTTAATGCACGGGGACGCACGAACAATAGCTTCTTGATTGGGACTGGCATGTACACTGGCTGTTGCACGTGCATACCGTATCGCAGCTGCAATGTCCGTCGCATGTGCATACCGTATCGCAACTGCAATGAGAGTCGCATGAACACATCAGATTGCACCCGCAATGCCCGACGCATGAACATACCGATTCACAAGTGCAAACACTCTCGCATGTGCATACTGTATTGCATGTGCAAATATTGACGGAGTTGCAAGAACAATAACCGGTACCCGTTTTTTCACTTTCAAATTGACCGATCGAAACTTTTTTATCGTCTTCGATGAAAATACTTTTCATCCCCGGCTTGAATATCCTGTTGCCATCTACAATAATACTGATCTCCGGCTGCGGGATTTTTGAGTTATCCCCGATGTCTGAGCCCGATTCGTCAGCCTCGATTTCGGTTTGCGCCAAAGCTTGAATATCAATCTGCGCTCTGTCGTTATACGGAATTTCCATATCCATTACACCTCTTCGTTAAATAAAAATCGGTTCTGCCGCTAAAACATCATCTCCAATTTTTTGCAACAATTGGCGATATGTCAAAGCCCTGTTTATGACGCATCTTTCGCTTCCGGCGTGTTCCGCTACGGGTTTGTCTCCCAACAGCTTTGCCGCACAATCGCCGCAGCAATGCCATTTGCAGAAGCAATCGTTACAAAATAAAATGTTTTTGACCTGTAATTCCTTCAAATCAGACATGACTTCATTGTAAAAAATAAATTTACCTGATTCTTCGTCGAAGCGCCCGTAAATATATTTTTTTGCGCGTATGTCTTGATAGGTACAGATTTCGTAACATGATGTTACGTTGCCTTCAGCGGTGACGGTAAATCCGTTGCTGCAAACGCTGCAAAAGCATTGACATAGGGTATTGGCCCTTTCTCCCGAATAAACCACACGGGTTTTGGTTCCGGAAAGTTCTTCTTGCGCTTTTACGTATTCGCGCACAAATGTTTTTGGCTCTGGCGTAGCCTGGTGCGTTTCAAGAGCGCGTCCGACTTCAAACATGGGTTCCAAATGAAGCATATTACAGTTGGGATAATTATCTTTTACGAACGCCGCCATTTCGCGTAGTCTTATAACACTGTCGCTTGTGATTGTCGCGCGGATGCCGTATTGGATACCCGCTTTATCAAGACGCCTGAGAGTATGGTCAACATAATCAAAAGACCCGCTCCCATCTGCCATCGGACGCTGACGATTTTGTATATCCGGCAAAATATCGGAAGAAACATTGACATCCGAAATCCAAGCCGTCATATAATCCAGTCGATCTTCGGACATTACGCCGTTGGTAGCGGTGCTGATCACGTATTTCAGATTATTATTTTCGGCAATACTTTCGATATAATCACAACATTCCCGGACAACTTCAAATGCAGCGAAAGGTTCTCCGTTTCCATGGAACCCCACATTTAATTTATCATATTTCTTCTTTTTAACATTTTCCGCAATAAAATCAACCGCCGCGCGTGCGGCGATTGCCGAAAGTTTATGGCCTCCGTCCTCGGCGGAAGCGTAACAATAACGGCATCGAAGATTACATTTATCCGTGGAAAAAAGCGTCACTCGGGTAGGGGAAAATTCTTCATCTACTTCCGGATATTTAAAATCCTCGGAGAAAACACCCCGTTTTTCCAACACTTCTACGATATTCCGCTGCGTTTCGCGCAATGGCAAATTATTCAATCTTCTGGCGACGGCATCTTTTGCGTCGCCGTTCACCACAGCCAAAAAATTTTTAAGCGGTGCGTATAAAATATAGTCGTCCGCATAAGGAAGAAAAAATATTTCCGGCTTCATACATATTCCTCTACAAAATTTTTATTTTCATACAATTTTATTTCAATTCTGTTTTTCAAATAACCCGCCTGCCCCAAGGTAACGAAAAACATGCCAACATCGGATGCGTTTTTATGTAAATCAAGTTTATTTATCATTTCATTGATAGTTATTACGCCGTCAGCCATAATCAATAGCCTTCTCCCCAATTCATTTACGGTAAACACCTTTATTCCGTTATAAAATACCTGCGCGCCCGTTATATAAATTTCATTTGTTTCGTTGTCGTAAGATATCGACGGTTTTATATACAGTCCGTCCCGCAGTATAGGGGCGGCAGAAATATTTTCTTTTAGTTGTTTTACTTGCTCATCAGCACAAACCAAGAAGTTCGCAAATGCGTCTTCCTGAACAAACAAATATTTTTCATTGCGATTCTTTTCGCATTTTCTACATCTGCAATCATTTCGTTTATGATTAATAAAACAAGCCATCAATACATACCATCGTCTTTTTGTTGGATTTTAAATAATATTCCCGAATTATCCTAAAATTTCGCTGTAAACCCCTATTTCCCTGAATTTTTTGTATCTCTGGGCGTATATTTCATCGGGACTCATTTTCATAAGGGGCCCAAGCTGCGCTTCCACCGAAACTTTTATCGCCGCCGCGGCGAGAACATAGTCTTTGTGAGCGCCCTCTTGCGGCTCGGGGACGACAGCATCCACCACACCCATCGCAAATAGATCATCCGAAGTCATTTTTTGGCATATTATCGCCTCTTTTTCGCGTTTGGGATCCTTCCAGAGCAAACTGGCGAACCCTTTGGCCGATATGACCGAATATGTCGCGTTTTCGAGCATCAGAACCTTGTTTGCCTGCGCTATCCCGAGCGCCCCGCCGCTCGACCCTTCCCCGGTTATGACCGCGACCACAGGAACCAAAAGCCGCGACATCTCCATGAGATTGCGCGCTATCGCCTCCCCCTGCCCTCTTTCCTCCGCCGCGACGCCGCAGTCCGCGCCCGGGGTGTCGACAAGGGTTATAATTGGGCGGTGGAACTTTTCGGCCAATTTCATCTGGCGCAGCGCTTTCCTATAACCTTCGGGATGGGGCATGCCGTAATTGGAATCGATATTCTCTTTTGTGTTTTTGCCTTTCACGTGGCCGATGACGGTGACGGGCAAACCGTTAAAGCGCGCTACACCCGTTATTATCGCCTTGTCGTCCGAATATCCCCTGTCCCCGTGGAACTCTATAAAATCCTCGAAAATATTAGGGATATAGTCGTTGATCGTGGGGCGGTTTTTATGTTTTGATATTTCATAGCGTTTTATCGCCGATTCCTCTTTTAAAGTAAAATTCACGAGCTGTATCTCATTTCCCATATTGCTCACCTCCTCGTATAATATAATAGCGAGGATTTTTTGTGCGCTAAAAGGAGACCTCGCAAAGCTCCAAAAAACAGTATGAAATTTGGGGGAATGGAGTGGAGCGGAGCGGAACGGAAATCCCCCAA